>JABIBH010000339.1 GCA_018652925.1 bacterium
AAAACGCTATTATGGCGGTTGTGAACATGTAGATACAGCAGAAGATCTGGCTCGTGATAGAGCATGTGAGCTTTTTGGTGCAGACCATGCCAACGTGCAACCACATTCAGGATCGACAGCAAACATGATTGCTTACATGGCATTTCTCAAGCCAGGGGACAAGATACTTGGTCTGTCGCTTTCGCATGGTGGTCACTTGACTCATGGTCACCCGGTGAATTTTTCCGGAATGCTATATGAAGCAATACACTATGAAGTTGACCAGGAAACTGAGACTATAGATTATGATGCTCTGCGCAAACAGGCAATTGCAGAAAAACCTGCAGTAATAATGGGCGGCGCATCTGCCTATCCTCGTTTCTGGGATTACGAACAGCTGCGCTCTATTGCAGATGAAGCTGGTTCAGTGTTAATGTTCGATATGGCACATGTTGCTGGATTGATAGCTGGTGGTGTTCACCCTAATCCAGTTCCATTTTGTGATGTCGTGACTTCAACTACTCACAAAACACTTCGTGGGCCACGTGGTGGCCTGGTGTTGGCAAAAGAAGAGTTTGCCAGTGCAATTGACAAGGTTGCATTCCCTGGTGTTCAGGGTGGACCATTTATGCATGTGATTGCTGCAAAAGCTGTTTGTTTCAAAGAAGCAAAAACAGATGAGTTCAAAACTTGGGCACAGCAGACAATCGATAATGCATCGGCTCTTGGACAAAGACTTCAACATCATGATTTCCATCTTGTAAGTGGTGGAACTGATAATCACCTGCTTTTGGTAAATCTGACCAACAAAGGTCTTTCCGGTAAAAAAATGGAAGCACTGTTGCACAAGGTTGGAATTACAGTTAACAAGAATACAGTTCCATTTGATTCAAGAAGCCCATTTGTTACAAGTGGTATCAGAATCGGAACCCCGGCGCTGACATCACGTGGTATGGGAACTGCTGAAATGGAAAAGATTGCTGACATAATTGCTGGCTCCCTTGAGCACAAGGGCGATGAAGACAAATTGGCCAAATTGTTTGATGAGTCCAGAGAACTATGTTCCAATTTCCCTCTTTATCCTGAAATGTAGGGTTGAAAAGTGAAGTGTACTAGTTGTGGCAAAGACAATGACAAGGTAATCGATAGCAGGAGTGCCAGAGGTGGTCTTGCAATTCGTCGTCGACGTGAATGTCTGGATTGCGGTGAACGATTCACAACTTATGAATAAATTGAACTCAAGCAGATGCTGGTTGTAAAAAGAGATGGTCAGCGGGTTGATTACGATCGTTCAAAAGTCATTGCAGGTTTGATTGCAGCGTGTCAAAAAAGGCCAGTCAGCATTGAGACAATTGAGAATATTGCCAGTGAAGTTGAACATGAACTGGCAGCTGATTTTGCCACAGAAGTTGATTCAATGAAAATTGGAGAGTTATTGATGACCAAACTGAGTGAAATTGACAAAGTAGCTTATGTCAGATTTGCTTCAGTTTATAGGTCGTTCAAAGATGTTGATGAGTTCATGAAAGAACTTCGTGGGCTTTTAGATAACGAAAAGGGTAGCAGTGACTGATACTGCAGATAACAAAGAAGTAACCAAAAAAGAAATGTCGTTTCTTGATCATCTTGATGAGTTGCGATCAGTGCTGATTGCTGCGCTTGCGGCTTTGGTTGTTGTCTCTGGTGCTTGCTGGTTTTTTTCCAAACCGCTTTTGGATATGCTGGTAGGACCGATTTCTGCAATTGACGGTAATAATGTCTACTTCCTGCAACCTGCAGAAGCGTTCCTGACAAGAATGAAACTCGCTCTGGCATGTGGTTCTTTTATAATTCTGCCATATGTTCTGTGGCGGATATACCATTTTATTATGCCTGGCCTTCATGACAAGGAACGCCGGTTCGCAGTTCCGCTACTGTTGGCTACAGTATCCCTGTTTTACCTTGGTGTAGCATTTGCCTATATAGTACTGGTGCCCAAAGTAATTGCGTTTATGCTCAGTTTTGGAACTACCAGTATGTTGCCGATGATTAGTATCGGTTCATACTTTGCATTTGTAGCAAGGCTTTGCCTTGCTTTTGGCATAGTTTTTGAATTGCCTCTTGTGGTTTTTTTGTTGAGTGTTCTGGGTATCGTGAATCCAGTTATGTTGTTGCGTGGCTGGCGATATGCCTTAATCGGAATTGTAATATTTTCAGCAGTTCTGACTCCGCCAGACGTGATTTCACAATTGATTATGGCAGGTCCCGTGATGGTGCTTTATATATCATCCGTACTGATTTCAATGGCTGTAACAAGAAAACGTCGCAAGGAAAAGTCCGATGATGAATAACACTTCATCGGTGTGGTCGAAAGGTTCAGATGTCGCTGATTGATAAAGAACGAATAAAATTAATATCTCTTCAGGGTATGATCTCCTCAGAGTTGAAGCGTTTCTCTGCTACTTACGATACCTTGCTAACTGGTGAAACTTCATACATAGACGAGATTTGCAAATATGTAAAAAATGGTAAGAGCAAACAGTTCAGACCTACCTTGTTACTTGTTGCGGCAAAATCTGATCAGCATACTTCCGATGAAGTGATTACAGCTGCTGCCTGTGTTGAGATGATTCATACTGCTACTTTGTTGCATGATGATTTTATCGATGAGTCAGACACACGTCGTGGGCAACCTTCCGTAAACGCTGAATATGGAAATGCCGTGGCACTGATAATGGGGGATTATCTATATAGTAAAGCGCTCGATACTTTGGGTAGCAATGAAATGTTCGAGCCGTTGGCCCTGTTATCAAAAACGACCATGTTGATGAGCAAGGCTGAGATGTTACAGCAGGAAACACGAGATGACCTATCGATTCCTGAAGAAAAATATCTGGAAATAATTGATTGTAAAACAGGATCACTTATTGAGTCTGCGTGTACTATAGGTGCTGGGTTTAATAAAGAACTATCCAAGCACAAAGATGCATTTGGTACGTTTGGCTTGAATCTGGGACGGGTTTTTCAGATTACCGATGATCTTTTTGATTACCTTGGTGACCCCAGACGTCTGGGCAAACCTACTGGCCTTGACTGGAGCGAAGGTAGAATTACGCTGCCATTTATTTATGCATTCAACAATGCTGACAGTCAGAGTAAAGATAATCTTTTAGCTGAATATCAAGAGTGCAAATCAGGAACTCTCGATTCTATGTGGCCGGAAGTGAAAAGTTTTGTGGATCAGTTTGGGGGCATTGATTATGCCAGATCCCTTGCTGCCAAATTTGGGGATGATGCAAAAAATGCAAT
>JABIBH010000340.1 GCA_018652925.1 bacterium
CACTCCATTTGGTGGACTGTTCTGTAACCCATACGAAGTTGCTGAAGAACAAGAAGGTGACATGTTCTATGTTGGAGCTCGTATGCACTTACCAAACGACAAAACAAAAATTGGCGTTGAGTACAATAAGGGCTCTCAGTACTGGTTCAATTTTGCATCGGCTGCCGATGACATTCTTGCTCCAAAAACAAGCACTCGTGGTTCAGTTATTGAAGCTTATGTAACCCACCGTATTGGCAAGGGTTTCATTGGTAAACTGGATTTCATGAAATACAACTATGACTATTCAGGCAGTGGCTGGCACCTGGGTGCTCCACAAGATATGGACGGAACTCCAATTCTTGGATTCCCAACATACGATGAAGCTACAAAGCTTTCAATCAGCCTGATGGCTCGATTCTAGGAGAATAATATGCGCAGCATGACCGCAATTATGCTGTTGCTACTAATCCTCGCCACCGGCTCAGCAGTCGGTGGCGAGTGTGAATTCAGCAACAGCGGAAAAGAGACTCATTACGAAGGCACTTCAACCTGTCTTGAATGTCATGAGTCACAAGCACAAAACTTCTTCCACTCTCAACATTATCAATGGCAAGGCGAGTCTCCGGATATTGTCAACTCCGATGGACAACGTCTTGGCAAGATGAACACTTTGAATGATTTCTGCACCAACCCAGCTGCAAACTGGATTGGAACTGTAAAAAATTCCGATGGCAAAAAATTGGCAAATGGTTGCTCTGCCTGTCACGCCGGTCTTGGCAAAATGCCACAGGCTGAAATGACTGATGAGCAATTGGAAAATATTGATTGTCTGATTTGTCATGCCTCTGGTTATCGTCGATCCCTTTATCAAAACAAAGAGACTGAAGAGTGGGAATGGCGACCAATTCTAATGGGTCGTAATCAATACGGAATGGATGCAATCGCAAAACGAATTTCACTTCCCACCAGGAAGATGTGCCTCAGGTGCCATAGTGCAGCCGGTGGTGGACCAAACTTCAAGCGTGGCGACATTGAATATGAAATGGTTGAATGCGACGATAATTTTGATGTCCATATGTCAGTTGAAGGCAACGATATGGACTGCATAGAATGCCATGCCGGTACGGATCACAGGGTTCGTGGACGAGGTAGCGATCTTGCGGGTTCAGATACCCCTGGTGATCGATTAACCTGTCTCGAATGCCACGACGAAGCACCGCATGCGGTCAAGGTGCTGGACCACCACGTTAATCGGGTAGACTGTACAGTCTGTCACATCCCCGTATTTGCTAAAAGTGATCCGACCGACATGGTTCGTGATTGGTCAACTCCTAAACGCCACGAAGAAGCCAACAAGTACTCGGCTACTATTACTTTTGAAAGCAATGTTGTTCCTGACTATCAATGGTGGAACGGAAAAACATGGCATCAGAAGATGGGCGAAAAAGCCAAGCCAAGAAAAGATGGCACTTACGGTATCATGGTTCCAGAAGGAAGCCGCAAAGATAAATCGGCAAAAATCCATGCCTTCAAACTTCACAAAGGCAGATTGCCTCGACTGAAAAAAGAAGGTTACCTGGTTCCTATGGGTGTTGAAGAATTCTTCCGCGATGGCGACATCGAAGTTGCTGTTGAAGAAGGTGCTCATGCAGCTTACGGAATTGAACATCCAGATTACGAATGGGTTGATACTGTTCGTTGGATGGGAATATTCCACGAGGTTCAGCCAGCAGCAAACGCTTTGACCTGCCTGGACTGTCACTCACCTAATGGCAGAATGAACTGGAAAGCTCTGGGTTATAAAGAAGACCCGCTGGAGAAACTGATAGACTAACGAATCTGTTTCCAGACGCTCACCCCCATCACAGAAATGTGGTGGGGGTTTTTTTATAATCTACAGTTTGCTAATTATATCTTTTGCCACAATCATTGAGTTATGAATCACCCAAAAGACAACACCCGCATTACAGTTGCTCTGCTCACTGTCCAACTACTTTTTGGCATCCACTACCTGGCTGCTAAATTGATTGTTGCAGAAATACCTTCCCCCGCGTGGGCAACTTTGCGTGTTTTGCTCAGCGCTGCTGTATTGCTGACTATTGCTTTAATAGCAAAACGGAAATTTCCCAACAAGCGCGACACCTTGATCCTTGCCGGCTGTTCTCTTTTTGGCGTAGGACTGAATCAGGCTTTTTTTCTTGAAGGAATCAGCAGAACAACCGGCGGGCATGCAGCTCTCCTGAACAGCCAGATTCCAGTTTTTACTTTGATTATTGCTTTGCTGGTTGGCCAGGAAAAATTGACAATCAAAAAATTCATCAGCTTTGCTCTTGGTGCTGCCGGTGTCCTGATTTTGCTTGAGGTTGACAATTTCAATCCTGACAAAACGATGTTTGTTGGCGATCTGTTTAATATTGCCAACGCATTGAGTTTTGCAATTTTTGTTGTTATCAGCCGCAGGGTAATCTCGCGCAACGATCCACTTGCATCAACTACAGTTCTGTTTCTAGCTGGATCAGTCTGGATGGTTGCTTACGGTGGCAAAGAAATGCTGGCATGTGATTATTCAATTTTGAGCAGCACTGCTATCTGGTCAATAGTGTTCACTGTTCTTGGGGCAACTGTTGGAACATATCTTTTGAATTACTGGGCGCTGGCCAGAACCAAAGCAACCCATGTGGCGCTTTACATTTTTTTGCAGCCAGTAATTGCTACAATTCTGGATGTGGTTGTAATGAAAGAAACTTTGGGATGGAGATTTCCGATAGCAACTGTGCTGGTGTTGGGTGCTCTTTTATTCATAAACAAGGAAGCCCGGCCAGCTGAAACCCCCGTAACAACTGGCCGAGCTAAAGTTGGCTAATCGACTGAAGTTTGACTTCAGGTTTCCAAGTCACGTCATCTGCTAGCGTAACCTGCTCACTCCGAAATATAATCGATAGCCGATGTGAATAGTGTCTTGTCGTCCTCGCCCTGACTTCAGCCCACAACTCACCAGCACATTATCAGCTAATAATGAATTCTGGGCAATAAGGTCAATCCTGTATTATTTGTAAGGGTTTCTCTTACAAAGCTACACATAATGTCATTATCTATGTTATTTGTTATACAGTTATCACGATATTCAGATTTTTTTGCGCCTTTGGAAAATTTCCTGTTAAACAAAAAGTAGCGGGGCTGTTGCCAGCCCCGCCACTATTCTTACTGTTAGCTCTGTGAGTACTAGTTGTTTGTTGCACCAGGTGTTGGTACTACAAAATTAACCCAGGTTAGAGCTCCATCAGTCTCGCGACCTTCACTTACATCGGTAACTTGTTCACCGAAAGTATATTCATCTATGGTAACTCCGTCAGCATTGTAAAGACCAATTGCTTCTCCGCCACCACTAAGCTTGATGTTTACATGAAGTGCACCCTGCTCAGGTTCTTCGTCGGCAAAGAGAACCAGGTATCCACCGGCTGGGATGATTGTTGCAGCATCACCAGTTGGAATTTGCCATTCATCATAAACTTCCAAATCGTCAGTGATATAATATCCACCAACGTCGACAGCTTCATCTGTGGCGTTATAAATTTCAACGCCAGTCATCAAAATTGCCGAAGTCATCCTGGAGGCCCGTATCATTGCTAGCTATGAATTCATTGATAAATAACCTTGGGGTTACTTCCAACTCAAAGTTCATTACATTGCCTGCACTCCATTTGTGACCGGTCAGGTCTGAGTAGAACAAGTTGTTTGAACCATATTTCAAGCTCTTGGCATCATAGCCAAGCATATTCAAATAAGCTGTAATTTGACTTGAGTGTTGGCCTGTCCAGCAGTAAACAACAATTGTTTTGTCTGTTGGTAAATTTTCCAACATCTCGTCGGCGCCTAAACTAGCATATGGAGTAAACTGGAATGCTCCAGGGATATGACCAGGAACACCATAATCGCCGGTTCCTTCATAATCTGCCA
>JABIBH010000341.1 GCA_018652925.1 bacterium
AATGATGCCCATCCGGCAGGCAAAAACCCGTTTTCAAAACCTTCACTTAATAGATCAGTTCGATTTATAATCGGTTCAATATACACATTACTTGGTTCATGATTGTACTCTCGAGGCGGGTGAGCAAAAACAGTCGTGGCAACCAATAGTAATAGCAAAATTTTACGCACAGCACTCTCCAATTTTGGGTTACTCAGAGTATACCATAAATCAGATTACAAGTCCGTGTCCATTTTCTTTCAGCCACTTTGAATAAATTTCGTGCCCGGGATAAACTTGATCCAATAATGTGTAAAATCGCTTGGAGTGATTGAGGTGTTGCAAGTGGCAAAGCTCATGAGCTACTACATAATCTATCACTTCTGGCGGTGCCATAATCAATCGATAGCAAAATGACAACGTCCCCCGCGAACTGCAACTTCCCCACCTACTGGTGCGCTGTCCGACAATTACTTTCTTCGGCAACAACCCGATAGCTCCGCCCAATTCCTCTACTCTTTCAACCAGCAACTCTTTTGCAATTTTCCGATACCATTTTTCAACCAACGGTCGTGGATTCAGGTCAGCATCTGGTCCCAGCTCCACAACCAGGTTTTCAGCTTCTAAAAAAACTCTGCTCCGCTTCCTGTTTCCTGGAAGAGGCCGCACTAAAACGGTCAATTCATTGCCATACAATAAAAGTTTTGCACCACTAACAAGCTCTGGCACATGCCTGGGCCCATCCCACACTTCAAAATGATCCAACTTTTTGATTGCCCACTTGCTGTGTTTTATCAATGCCTGTTCTGCATCGCGGATTGCATATCGATATGGAATTACAACAACCAGTCCGTCATCTGCGCTAACTTTCAGACTGATACTGCGCACACGCTTGTTCCTGCGAATTATGTAAGTTGCAGGTTTGCTGTTTAACAGTATTTTTGCTGGATACTCTTTCAAGTTCGCTCCATTATTGGGTGACTCTTACATATCGGAGATAACAGTGAACGACAATATCGGCAAGGCAATACTTTGGATGACAGTTTCAGCGCTCGGCTTTGCGCTGATGGGCGCCGCTGTCCATGATCTTGGCAATATCCCGCTGGCTGAAACTGTCTTCTCTCGCAATTTGATTATTCTGGCGTTGACCGGAGTTGTTGTTATACGAAAACGTGAAAATCCTTTTACAATTACACTCCAGAATCGATCAATAATTCTACGCTCAATCAGTGGACTCTGTGGAGTTTCTCTCTTCTTCTACGCTCTGCAAAATCTTCCACTTGCCGAAGCAACTTTGCTGAACAAATTGTCGCCATTTGTTGTGGTCCTTCTCGCCAGAATGTTCCTTGGCGAACCTACAAGCAGAAAATCAATCTTCGCGATGGTCATAGCATTTTGCGGAACTATTCTGGTAATAAACCCGGGCAGTGGCTACTCGCTGGTACCAGCGCTTGCTGGAGTTGCCTCGGCATTTTTTGCAGGCGCTGCCTACACAATAATCCGATCATTAAAGGGCAAAATTAAGCCTCACTTGATTGTTTTTATCTTCTCTCTATTCTCCACACTGGTCACTCTCCCAATCGTCCTGCTCACAGGAGTTATCCCGAACTCTCATCAGCTTCTGCTGCTACTGGCAACCGGCGTTTTTGCTGGCCTTGGCCAATATGCTCTGACCAAAGCGTTTCATTACTCACCTGCTGGAAGAGTATCGCTGTTCAGTTATCTGAGCGTTCTGTTTGCTCTGGTTGTAGGCGTAATTCTTTGGAATGAAGTTCCAGGAACAATACAGATTGCTGGTGGCGTACTGATTCTCACCGGCGCTGTTGTCAATAGTTTTGAAAAGTAACAACTAATCTTCCCACGGATTAAAAAGCCTTACTCCACTAATTTCCATATCAGATTTATTTCTTGTCACAACCGTTAAGTTATTTGCGATTGCAGATGCAGCAATCTGACCATCAATTGCTGGCATTTTTCTCCCCAAATCTTCCGAATTAGCTTGAATCCTTCCCCAAACAGCTGCCACTTCCAAGTCAAAATCTATTATCCTATTTTTAAATCGATTTATAACACCAATATTCATCCATTTAATAAATTCCTCTTTCCTTTTACCTTGTGGTAACCTTTCAGTACCTTTTACAATTTCTCCAATAGTCACAGCACTAATAAATAAATCTTCTTCTTTAACACTTCTAAACCAGGATTTAACTTTTTGATCTGGAATATTTTTTACAAGCTCCGAAACTACACATGTATCGAGTAAATATTTCATAGCTCAACATCTCTGGGGTAATCTTTATTTCTGGTTGTATCCAGCTCATAACCGATAAGTGGTGAAGTTTGAAAAAACTCAATGATGTCAAGTTCCGGCTTAATCAAGTCCCGATATTCATCAACTGAAATAACTACAACAGCCTCTTTCCCGCGCCTTGTCACAATTTGCGGGCCATTTTCTAACGCCTTATCAACTAAACTGCTGAATTTATTTTTCGCCTCTTGAAGCTGCCATTGGTTGTTCATAATACTACCTCGCTGACTTAATGCAATTACATCTAGACTGTCTAGATTATACACCCTATTTAAATACATGTCAATAGATCTCCTTGTTCCCGCTATTCTGAGTTGTTGCAATACGATCCTGTTGCAAGCCCTCTGCCAATCCATACAGAAAAACATAACTCTATAGGTGGCATTGGGTTAACATTACGGCACCTGTTTCATGGAGAATGAAATGTCAGCATCGGTTGACAAAATTTAACAAGAAAAAGTCTTCAAGTTGACTTTATGAGTTTTTCCATCCGGATGGAATCCATAAATTCATTGACTGAATGCTCTATCAATGTAAAGTATCTATTGTTATTGGCGTTTATTTTATGGAGGTTTCTATGTTAATTCGCTGGATTTTACTCATCGTTACATTCGCATTTATTTCAGGATGTGCTACATACCATCCACCTTTAATATGCACTACTGACGATCTTCATGGTGGTGAACTTTATTATGTTGATGGAATAGCATACATAAGCTTTGGCTCGGAAAATACATATACAACAATCACAATGTCACCCCATTACATTTCAGATACTCCAGTTATGAAAACCAGTCTGACTATTTGGAATAATTCATCTGTTCCTTTTGACTTCAATCCTGGTGAACACATTAAATTCAGGGTTATAAAAGATGACGCAGAATCAGACTACTCTAAACCAATTCCTCCACATGCGGTGCAAACGATAGTAGTCAGAGCTGCAGAAGCTTCTGCTTTTGCAACGCTCTTTG
>JABIBH010000342.1 GCA_018652925.1 bacterium
ACACCAACACAAATTGAAGCTAACCAGGATGCTGGGAGATCTCTGTCAATATGGATGTCGTATATATCAGGATTATCGCCAAGATTAAACAGAGTTGCGTGGTAAGCTTTTGTTTCGTCGAATGGAGTGATTGCTGCTCTGGTAGGAACGTCATTTGCAAGCTCGTAAGGCTCTACAGGTATAGATGATCCTGCTTGAAGAACTTCTTTAGTTGTATCGTTCTGGATCCAGGCAATAACATACAGTTCAGATGTGTTCCACGAACCGCTCAAAGTAGAGCTGTTGTTATATGTGTAGCTTTGTCCTGCACTGAGATTTACAGCTGTGCCAGTGTGAGTTGGAAGCAAATCACGAACTGACCAGTAAAAATCAGTTTCCCCATTATTACCAGGTGGTGAGGCGTAGTGAACAAACTTTTCAACAAGAGCAACGCGCAGTTTTTCATTTGCACCAGATGCATTTTCAGCAGTAACGGTTACGCCGGCATCAAGAGTACTTCCGTTAATTGATTGGTTGACGGTAATGGTATAATTCGATGTGATTAGACGGCGCGCATAAACATCGTCTGCCAGAGAATTGTAATTTCCAGTAGCAGGGCCGTTGTCCCCATCGCAAATCAAATCAGGAACAGAATTTATTCCATAGTATGATCTTCTGCCACCAAGCTCAGTTGGGTTGGTTGTATAAAAAGGGTCACTGGGGCTTGGCCAGTCTACATGGTACTGAATATTCAGTACCTGTTGTCTGCTGGTGTCATCAATATACTGTTGAGTCACTGGGTTGGCGCTTGCGCACGGGCCGCAACTGACATTTGTAAATGATTCTACTAGCACTACTCTTGGTGCTGCAAAAACGGTAGTTGCAATTAATGCAATCAGTATAATAGGAATAAAACGGTTCACTCGGAGCCCCTTTCAAAGGATGCATTTGAATTATTGTAAAACAGGGCGGGGGTGGCACTGAAGCCAGTCTGCATAACACTGCCAAGCTCAGGATCAATCTGACTATCGTCCTGAACAAAAGCTACTGCAATCATATTCTCGGTAACCCATTCAGAGTTACTGTTAAATTGTACCACAAATTCTACCGGAACGCCAGCACTCAGCGGAAGTGGTGTTTCAGAAACAAGTTCAAACTCACGCATAATCCAATGGAATTCAGTTTCACCTTCAGTGCCAGGTGGCTCATCATAGTTGATTGGATTTTCACAGAGAGCAACGCGTAGAACTGCATTTTCATTGGCTGGTATGTCATGTGCTGCTGTCAAAGTTCCTGTCACAGGTATTGTGCCACCGGAAAAATCGGCATCGACATCAATAGTGAATCCAGGAGTTTCAGCAAGCTGTTGGTCAACCAAAGCAGTTAGACCAGCAAGATCATAAGGAACACCAGCACTACCTGATCTAACTCCATCAACCATCACAGTTGGAATACCCCAGGTTGGCAGGTGAGTTGGCTGGTAGAAATCTAGTCTGTCTGTATTGTCAGCAGGGTTGGCAAGATAATGTGGGTCATTAGGCGCTGGCCAGTTTGTTGCATACTTAATCAGGGCAACATTTTCGTAGCCTGGAGTTGTTAGCAGATGATGAATGTTTTCATTCGATTCTCCACAGCCCAAACAGTTGACATTTGAAAAACCTTCAATCAGGACAAATTTCTGAGGTTCTTCCATCAAAACCTGCAAATCAAAATGCGCAGTTATACTACTTTCTCCAGGAACAACAACTTGCTGCACTTCAGGCAGTTCGTAGCCCTCCAGGAATACATAAACTTCATGCATTTCTGCAGTTGTTGTAAAAGTAAATGGAGTAACTTCACCAGTTAGTGCTGAGTCCAGTGTGATTGCCGCGCCTTGAGGAGTTGAGTCGACAAACAGTTCACCGCTTAACAAGTACTCAAGCTCAAATGAGAGTGATGCTGAACCGTCGCCAGTTAATGTTATCTCGGTAGTTTCAGTGCTGTAGCCGTATGTCGTAACTGAAATGCTATAGTCGCCAACTGGAAGATCCAGAGTGACTGGTGTAATAATAGGTTCATCAAGAGTTGCTCTTGCATTTACAGTTACTTCAGCGCCTTGTGGGCTGGAGTCGACAAACAGTGAATCCATCTGTCTGAACTCAATATCCATAGGGCTGGTATCTATAATTATTTCTTCAATCGCGGGGGCAAATTCCAGGCCTTCAGCATTTACAAGAACAGTGTGTGTGCCCATCGGCAACATGAATGAATGAGGTGTGAAAAAACCTGTAGGTTCGTTATCGATGATAATTTCATAGCTACCAGGCAGAGCTGTGACAGTAAGCTGGCCAACAGGAGCTTCGTTCTCGCAGGAAGTCAGAGCGAAAATCGAAAGCGTAACTAATGAGAACAGGACAAGATATTTCATTATTTCCTCAAAGGTTGGTGGTCAAACATTCAACCCGTAACTATAATTAACTGGCTGTAAATAGTCAAGTATGCACAGTTGCGAAACTGCTTAACAAAAGGTTGCAAGATGTTCAATATTCTCTTCCTCTGCACTGGGAATTCATGCCGGAGTCAGATGGCAGAAGGTTATGCCAACAAGATAGCTCCAGCTGGAGTACATTGTTATTCTGCAGGTATTGAAAAACATGGAATGAATCCAGTGGCTATACAGGTGATGGAAGAGGTCGATGTTTCAATTAAGACTCAATTTTCCAAAACTGTTGATGAATTGGGTATCGATTTTGATCTGATAATTACATTATGTAACCATGCCGATACAACATGCCCGGCTTTTCCTGGAAAGAGAATTCATTGGGGATTTATTGACCCTGCAGCCGTGAAAGGTTCAGAAGAAAAAGTACTGAGCCAGTTCAGGGCGGTTCGTGACCAGATATTTGACAGAATTACTGTATATTTCAACGATACAGAGCTTTAACCGAGCCCCAGCTTTGGATGGGATCATCAACTACAGTTTCACCACAGTCTGATTTCCATAAATCGGCAAGGAATCCCGACCCTGATTGGCCAACATCGGGTATTATTACAGTTGTGTCCCAGACTTCCCATACGCCAAGGTCAAAATAGATCACATTCACAATAAGTTCACCGGGTGGTAAGTCTTCAACAGTTGTTGAGATTGTAAAACAACATTCACACCAGCAGTATGGTGGAATTTCACCTTCAGTTAATGTTAGTGTGCTTCCCTGGAGATTATCTTCTACCGTGACGATAGAGCAGCAGTTATAAACAGCTTCAAAATGGTCGATTGTCAGCGAGGAGCCGGAAATAGATGTCTGGAACGAGTCACTACAAAATTCCTGTGCAAATCCAGGTATTGCCAGAAGTGTAAAAACTAACAAATATCGCATAAGTCAGTACCTCCATGTACTTCAGCATAACCCCAAAAACAGAAAACCTCAACCCTTAGTGGGTGACAAGATAAGCACAGTATGTTACAATTCTTGTTGATTGAATAAGCTTTTGGTGATGTGGTTTCCCGCTATCCTCAATTACTTAAGACTTTTCATCTCAGATTTGCACTAAATTCCGTACCTTGGACTCGTGCCGAGGAAAATCCAATGAGCCGGACCGAAAGGACCCCGCAATGAGACTGTCTCACCTAATGGTGGGATTGCTTTTGACTGTTGCAATCGCAAGTACTGCGTTTGCAGGTGTTGAAACTATCCCTGTTAAAGACTCCCAAACTCACATGACTATGATGAACCAGCGCGATGATGC
>JABIBH010000343.1 GCA_018652925.1 bacterium
AACAGCACTTACTTCATTTGCTGCAGCTGGTGGACACTACATTGTTGAGGGTGGAGAAGTATTCTACAATCACAATGGCTCTGGCTTTGGTGCTGATGTTCTGCATGTTGAATCATGGAATGGCGACAGCAGCGGAAGCGTAACAGTTGCTGATGCAGCTCACTATGTAATGAGTGTTCCTAATGTTATTACTGGTCCAATTACCGTTACTTATACCGGCTATGGTGACCAGGACAGTGCTTCTCCAACAGCTGATGCTGTTATGGTTGGTGGCTGGACAGAAGGCACTTCTGCTTCAGTTATTACTTATGACAGTAATCCTGCACCTGCAGGTGGACAGTATGTTGGTCTTTGCTTCAACTATTCAGCAATGGATATTGGACCAAGGCAACAGTTGATGCAAAACGCTGTGACCTGGTTGTTGGCTCTTGAAATTGGCAACTGCTCTGTAAGTGGAACAGTAACCCTGCAAGGCGAGACCAATCATGCTGGCATTACAGTTGAAGCACTGCCGGGTGGCGGCTCAACAGTAACAGCAGCTGATGGTTCCTACAGCTTCCCAGGTCTTTATGCTGGTGCTTACAGTATCAGATCTTCCAAACAACTTTGGAGTGTTGGATCTGTTGATGTAACTCTTGTAGATGGCCAGAATTTAACTGGCGTGGACATGCTTCTGACTCCAGTTCAGGAAATGGCTGACTGTAGTCAACCTGCACTGGCTATTCCAGATTCAGATCCAGCTGGTATAAGTGACATAATGACTCTTTCATTACCTCAGGCAACTGTGACAAGTGTTGAAGTCTATGTTGATGTAACTCACACTTACCAGGGTGACCTTCTGATGAATTTGACTTCTCCAGAAGGAACAACTGTTGTACTGCATAACCGAACAGGTGGCGGTGACGATAACATCCTCGGTTGGTACCCAACTGAACTGACTCCTGCTGGAGACCTTGGTCTATTTGCAGGCGAGATACTCAGTGGTGACTGGTCTCTGTTTGTCAGCGATAACGCTGGTGCAGATCCCGGTACTCTCAATGAGTGGTGTCTAACTATTGAATACGGTGGCGGCGGACCAGCTCCAGCTGTTGAGCTGAGTACTGGTGCAGTTGCTGTCACATTGGCACCAGATGCTACAGGAATAGAAGTTGTCACACTGACTAATACAATTCCTGAAAGTATTCTTGACTACACTATTGAAATTCTGCCTACAGCTCCAGTGGCTAGTCGTAGTATTGCCGGTTCAACATTGACTCCGGCTGTTACAGAATATCTTCCAGGAACAACTGCAGATCTTGTACTTACAGTTTACAATGCAAGTACTGATGCAGAATGGCTGAAAGATGTCTTTGTAACGTTCCCTGCTGGAGTGACAGTCAACAGTGCAACTGACTTTGTTGGCGGTACTGAACCTGCAGTCTGGGATGGAACAATAGGTGAAAATGTTACAGTTAACTGGCATGGTGAAACAACTTCAGGTTGGGGAGTAATCCAAGGCAGCGAAACTGCAGTATCTACAATAAATGTTACTTTTGGTGGTGGCGGAGACTTGGTCTTTAACTTCCAACTTGATGGTGATGTTTATGGAGCTGACCCTCATACAATTAATGACAGCTTCACACTTACTTCATTGAGCTCAGACCCATTCATTGCTGTTTCGTCACCAAATGGTGGGGAAGTACTATGGGTTGGCGACGTTACAACTATCAGCTGGAACGGACTGGATTATGGTCTGGTTGATGTTGAGCTGTCTCGTGACAACGGTGTAAGCTGGAGCGTACTTGCAGGTAATGTTGCTGGTGCAAGCTTTGACTGGACAACAACAGGTCCAGTTTCCAGTGACTGTCTTGTTCGTGTCTCTGATGCTACAGGCATGATTGATACCAGTGATGCCATATTTACTATTGCTCAGCCTCTGACCTGGATTGCAGTAACTCCTGCAGCAGGTTCAATCATTGGTGGAGATAGTAGCGATCTTGAATTTGCGTTTGATACAGCCGGCATGGCTGCTGACACATATACTGCCTTTGTTGTAATAACTCACAATGGACCATCCAGTCCAAGTGTTGTTGAAGTGACATTGACAGTTAGTGGTGGCGGTTCAGCGGTTATTGTTCCAACTTTCTATGAGTTGAAGAACAACTATCCAAACCCATTCAACCCAAGCACAACTATCGAGTTTGCATTACCACAGAGTGGTACAGTGAGCCTGGTAGTTTATGATATTGCTGGCCGTGTAGTTAATACACTGGTTAGTGGTAACATGGAAGCTGCAAACCACAGCGTGGTTTGGGATGGTCGCGACACTAACGGCCGTCAAGTATCAAGTGGTGTTTATTACTACCGCCTGATCAGTGACAGCTTCAAAGATACTCGAAAGATGATGTTGGTTAAATAAGACTAATATTATCCTGAATATCGTATTGCCCCTCGTCACAAATGTGACGGGGGGCTTTTGCGTAACATCATGTTTGTGATTTAGGTTAAAAACGTAGTAGAAAACAAGTCAGTTGACAAAAAACATAAAACTTCAACCCTTTAGAATGGTGACAAAAGAGGCACAGTATGTTATATTTCCCGTTGATTGAATAAGCTTTTAGTGATGTGGTTTCCCGCTATCCATATTTACTTGAGGACTTATACATCTTAAATTTGCACAAAATTCCGTACCTTGGACCCGCCCCGAGGAAAATCCAATGAGCCGGACCGAAAGGGCCCCGCAATGAGACTGTCTCACCTAATGGTGGGATTGCTTTTGACTGTTGCAATCGCAAGTACTGCGTTTGCAGGTGTTGAAACTATCCCTGTTAAAGACTCCCAAACTCACATGACTATGATGAACCAGCGCGATGATGC
>JABIBH010000344.1 GCA_018652925.1 bacterium
AATCCAGCCAATTCGCCAGAATCAGCCTCAAGCAGAACAGTCATCTCCTGCTTTTTATCACTGAGTTCCTTGGTCCGTTTTTCCATTTCTACTACAGAGCGACGAGCAAGCATCAAATCCAGTACACGGTTTTGCTGATACAATTTCCGATACCTGCGTGCTTTGCCAACCTGACGTTGCAGCGATCTGACTTCCCGACCAATTTCTTCAATAATATCACGTAGCCTGAGCAGATCCTGCTCAGTTTGATCAAGCTTTCTTTGAGCCTCTTTACGCTTGGCCTTATACTTGATTATGCCAGCGCCTTCTTCAATCAACAGCCTGACTTCCTGCGAATTATCCTGAAGCACACGACTGATTTTTTCCTGCTCAATCACACTGTAAGCTGTGTTGTTCACACCACTGTCAAAAAACAGTTCACGTAGATCTTTTAAACGCACAGGAGAGTTATTCAAGAAGTACTGTCCTGCACCGTCTCTGGCAACACGACGCTTGACCGCTACTTCATCAAAGTCGATTTTCAGCGCACGTTCTTCATTTGAAAAAACCAGAACTACTTCACAAAGACCAACCGGTTTTCGTTTAGCTGTCCCTTTGAAAATAATGTCATCCATTTTTTCGCCACGAAGTTGCTTGGCACTCTGTTCACCCAAGACCCAGCGAATTGCATCAACAATATTACTCTTACCACAACCATTGGGTCCAAGTATTGCGGTTATACCTTCATCGAATTCCAGGACGGTCCTGTCGACGAAAGATTTAAACCCAAACATTTCTACGCGCTTCAGTTTCAAAACTGTGCCTTCCGTGTTACTTTATTTGATGTCACTGATTTTCTTCAAATCTGTCCAGCGCTCACCAATTATTACCAGCAGTGAATCTTTTTCAGCATTCGCTAATTCTCTGCTAGGGAAATTACCTACATAAACTCTAATCCAACCATCTACACATTGAATGTATCGGCCTGTAATGTTATTCGATGCTAAAGTTTCCAACTCTGCATTTGCTTTAATCGTATCCCGATAGGATGAAACATGAAATGCATATGAATCGCCAGCAGGTGGAGCAGAATAATACCCTGTTTCAACAATCTCCTGCTGCTCTTCAACAACAGGTTCTTCTACGATAATATCTTCTTCAACTTCAGGCATTGTATCCACTGCAACCGGCACCAGCTCAGCCGGAATTATAATTTCTTCAGCTTGCTCTGTACTCACAGCTTCAATAGCCGGCTCTGTTTCACCAGGAGCTATGAGTGTATTCACAAACCAAATCCCAAAGGCTACAACAATAACAAACATCACTAACAGAATGACCTTCAATACACTTGATGACCCTTCTTTTGCAACAGATTCCTTCACCGCAACTGGAACATTGATATCGACAACTGCATATGGCTCTAACTTTTGAGTAGTCAGCTCATTCAAAGCATTTTCGCTGGAGCCATTATCCAGACAGACAATCCTATGCCCTGCAACTGCTCTCCAAACGGTAGCAGCAGAATCACACAGAAATATTACGATATCAGATTGATCACTAAGCGTTGAATCCAGTTGCACAACTTCATCAGTTGTTGGCCGATTGGGAACATATGACCCAGCTCCAAGCAACCGTCCGTTCTCAGACCATGGCAGTTTCACCGATGCATAATTCAACGAAACACCGTAGCGAACCATATCGATCCAGCCCTCAACGGCTTCCCTGTCAGCAAAACTGCTCAACAAAGAAGCGTCACTATCAGCATCGACAACTATTACACTCTTACCGTCATCACAAACCAGTTTCGCGGCAGCAAGAGCTGCAACCATCCTTACTGAAGCTGATTCTTTATCTCCGACAAAAAACCAGTTTCTCTTTTCATTGTCTTTCAACAAATCAGAAATAAGAGAGGTAACAGATTCTCCTGAAATTATTTCTTCAATATCATTCCAAAATTCAGCGCCGGTTTTCAATGACGCTTCATTAAATCTGATATCTGTTTGTACAGTTTTGTAACTAGTCATTGGTGCTGCCCTTGAATGCCTGTGATATTAAATCTTGCAACAACAAAACATCCTGCTGAGGAATCGATCGGAAATCTATCGCCAGCCCTTTTTTGCTGATTCTTGCCAATAAAGCTGGATTGCCTTTGCGCATACGCAGATGACACTCTTCCAGTTCATTGTGAGGTCCAGTGAAAAGTAGCATTACGGTATCGAGTTCCGATTCAGAAAAGCTACCACCGCCAACACTCGCTTTGCCTGTTACAATCTCAGAGTTCCACCCGGTTGGAAGGGTAAGTTCTGTGTTCAGTTTCTCGGCAAAACCACGCATCGATTGTTCATCTCTGGACAACAGCTGCAAGGTAGGCACTTTTTCCAGATGATCACCGGAAAGATAATGAGTCAGTGTGCCATCCAATGCTGCAAGTGTTGTTTTGTCGACGCGTAATGCCCTTCGCAATGGATGATTGCGCATCGACTTGATCAATTCTGCTCGACCAAATACAACACCAGCCTGTCCTCCACCAAAAAGCTTATCACCACTACAGGTAACAACATCAGCCCCGGTTGCCAGATCTTCATGCAAAACTGCATGAGCAGGCAGACCAAAATCTTCAACAGGATGAAGCAAGCCACTACCGGCATCGTAAATCAGTGTATTGCCATTTTCCCGACACAGCCCGGATAGTTCGCTCAATGAAACTTCTTCAGTAAATCCAGAGAGGGAAAAGTTACTACGATGAACTTTTAAAACGACAGCGCCAGGAGTCAAAGCTTTCCTGTAATCATCAATAGATGTGCGATTTGTAGTTCCTATTTCAACCAGGTCGCAGCCTGTTTCCGATAATATTTCATGCAGTCTGAAACTGCCACCAATTGCAACAATTTCACCCCGAGATAAAATAACTTTTCCACCATCACCAGCGCATGCTCGAATTGAGAGCCACAATGCAGCAGCATTATTATTTACAATCAATGCATCTTCTGATCCAGCCAAAAGTGCAGCTTTTCTCTCAACACCACGTCCACGATGCCCACGCAAACCTTGTACGAGATCCATTTCAAGGTCAACATTACCGGAAGCAGCAATCTGCATCCAGCTGATAGCCCGTTCCGAGTAAACAGATCGCCCGAGATTTGTATGAACTACAACACCAGTTGCATTTACAACTTTGCGCATGGAACTACCGGTTAATATTTTATATTCCTGAATAACAGACTCAACTGCTCTTTTAGTCAAAACAGCCTTACTGATCTCACCTGTAATATTTCCAGCAAGCAGATCATTTCGCATTTTATCAACAACAGATTGCACCAACGACTTCAACCAAGTTCCAGAACTTGCAAGTTCAGCAATTTGTATATCTTCGAGCAAATTACCAACTGATGGCAGGTGCTTCAGTTGCGATTGATCCATTATTTCTCCGTGGCGGTTTTATTATAATTCTGACCAGCGTCAAATCTACCAGAATGCGACAGTTATGTCCAGTAATCCCCTTGCAGAATAAGGATTATTCGCATATTAGCGATACTAACTGGACAGTTTTCTATTCCAGAAGTACTGTACACAGGATAACAGGAGGAAAGAATGCTTTTTAGACATAAATTTTACTGTTCAGCACTGTTGCTGACATTATTTCTTGGCTCATGTTCGCAGCCACCGAAAGTAGAAATCGACAACACAGGTTACAATAACATTCCTGTTTCACTGCAAAATCTGGATACGAGCCCACTTTCTGGCAAAACAGTGCTTCTGGACCCTGGACATGGCGGTTTTTTCAGAGGTGTTGTCGGCTTGAATGGCCTTTCCGAATCTGATACAAATCTTGGTGTTGCCTTGTATTTGCGCGGCCTGCTTGAATGGGCTGACTGCAAAGTATACTTGACCAGAAGCATCGACAGGGATTTCCTGTGCCCTGCTGACTCAAGTCTGGCCAAAGATTTAGCTGCAAGAGTTGCTATGATCGATTCCCTGTCACCAGATGTTTTCATATCACTGCACCACAACAGCAACGCTTCTCTGGATCGACAAAAAAATGAGACACAAACTTTTTACCCGATCGGCAGAACCGGTGCTGATCTGGAACTTGCACGCTCGATTCACAAACAACTGACCAGCAGACTTGGGATTAAACCTGCAAAAATCCTGCCAGGTAACTTCTTTGTTTTGCGGAACAGTTCTGTGCCATCGGTTCTGGGTGAGCCATCAATGCTTTCCAATCCGGACGTCGAAAACAAGTTGGTAAAATCAGCCAAACTGGAGCTGGAAGCTCAGGCATATTTCCTTGGCCTGCTCGACTACTTTGCAGGTGGATCGCCATCATGGTCAGGGCCTCAGACTGTAGCCACACAAATTGGTTCCAGTACAAAAATGACCTGGAATTTCACTGATTTGATTCCAGATTCACAACCTGACTTTTCTACTTTATCCTTAACTTTCAACAACAGGCCAGTTATGCCTGCAATTGCCGCAGACCTCAGTTCAATCAGTTACCTGCCACCCAAAACATTGGCACCTGGCAAATACTCTCTGAAGGTTTCAGCTGCCAACAGACTAGGTCGCTCCACTCCTGATTTCATATCAACTTATGAAGTTATTGACTTACCCAAAAAGCTGAAAATCGAGATAGTAAAAATCGATACCAGGCCGGAATATTTAGTACAGTGGGAGTGTATTGGTATCAGTTCAATGCCTTGCCTGACAGATGAGCCTGTAATTCTTATGGAAAGTATTGAACTTAATTCAACGGTTCAAAACTATGGGTCATTCATCACAACTGATTTACCAGATCTAAAAGCGACATTGAATGACCTGGATTTTCAGGTTGAAATTTCAAGTACTACTTTGCCATCGACATTCAATTGGCTGACGGTTACTCCTGCTGACATTCGTGTCTTTTCACGTTCAACCGGAAATACTTTTTGTAACAGTATAGCTATTGACAGCACTCATTGGCTTGAGTCTGCCGGCTATTTGCCAGCTACAACCGACTCAACAACTGCCCTTGAAATGATTCCATTAATTCCATCGACCAAAGATTTGACTGTCGTGATAGACCCTGCTGGTGGTTCTGGAAACAATCAGGGAGCCGGCCCCCAGGGAACAACTGGTGCCGAATTGAACCTCGACATAGCCAACAGAGTTGCAAATGCGTTACAAAAACACGGTGCAACTGTTCATATACTTCGCACTGGCACTGAAATGCCTTTGGCTGCGCAAAAAATATTGGAAACCAACAATGTCGATGCGGATTTATTCATCTCGATAACCAGAACCAGTTCAATGACATTGCGACATCATCACAACAGCATTGGCGGTGAACTTTTTGCAACTCACTACTCTGCTTTTGCAGCTCCATTGGACTCAGTTATAGTCACTCCCGCTTACGATTATCTCCTGCGTCAAACTCCATGCCCTGCAGTAATAATCGGGTTACCATCTGTCAAAGATGCTGCCTCGGAAATTGTACTTCTTGATTCCGTTTATTCTCAGGATCAGGCCGCAGCAATTATTTCTGCTGTAATCGGTTTTGCAACCGGATCAGACCAGGCAATCGATACATTTTCACCGCTCGACATTGAAGGATGCGATAGCTCTGATCAGGTTCTTGTTGATGGATATCTGCCATGGATTCCTGGACAGCTTTGTGGAGTACCCAATTTACAACAAAATCATACATTGGAAATACACAAAGGCGACCAGCATAAACTGATCGCCTTCGATAAAACTGTTCAATAAAGCAAATTGCTATTGAATGATAATCGTCTCCAGTGAGTCTGGTTGAACAGTGAGAGAATCGGATAACGAATCGGCAACTGCAAAAGCACCATCATAGCGATCAATCGGGAAATTCACGATTTCGCCGCCAAGAAACATCCGCAGAGAGCTCTCCATTGTCTGAGCATCCATCTCCTGATCAAGTCTATTTGTCAATCTGCTCTCAAGATCAAGAGCCAAATCACTTGGCCTGGAGAAACCGCCTTCACCTAAACTGTCCATAACTAACATTGTAGAAAGATATGCTTTCCTGGCCACAATAGTTGCTTCCATAGGCAGGTCGCCTCTATCCCAATTTTTTTCGAAATCGGTAATCCACTCCGGAGGATACAACGCTGTATCGCTGGGAAACAGTGCTCTTTCAAGCATGTTACCAACAGCAGCAGCCAACTTAACGGAGTTCCATTCACTTGGACCAAGAACCAGTGTGCCAGTCCTGTAGAAATCGAGCTGTGGACCAATCATCATCATTTCATCAACTGATGCAGGAACAAATATTACCTGTGGCATTTTTTCCGAAAGCTCATCCATTTCATCCCTGAAATCTGTAACATTTGCACCGTAGGAAACCGATGCAACTACTTCCCCACCCAAATCTACTACTTCATCGGCAAACGCCTGGTATCGACGCAGCCCTTCTGGATTATCTGGATATAAAACCGCTACTTTTTGCTTCAGGAGTACATCGATGGCAACTCGTGCCAACAATCTGGACTCAAACATGCCGGTTAAGTTTGGCTGAAATACCATCGGGCCGATTTCATTGATACGGTCATTTGTCGCAGTTGGAGAAATAACTGGTATTCCATATTGATCAGCGACAATTGCAATCGATGTTGTGGAAGCACTTAGCAATCCACCAATGACAGCAATCGGTTTTTCCACAGTTAATAATTCTCTGGTTGCAAGAGCTGCCAAAACAGGATCTCCACCAGTGTCATGAGTTGACAGGATATACTGACGCCAACCTTTATCCTCTGCACTCTGCTTTGCCAGCTTTGCCCCATCGTAAAAAGCGTTTCCAAGAACGGTGTACTTGCCGGTTGAAGGACAAAGCACCACAATGCGTGTTGCATCAATCCCGTCCGTAATATGTGGCTCATCTGATTCGGCGGGATAAACATATGCAGGATCTGAAAGGAGCTTGTCAGCCATGGCAAGCCATTCATTTTCAGGATCAGATTTTTTCAAAGTTGAATAAACTTCAGCTGCTTTACGAGGCCTGCGCTCATCCAGTAAAGATTGAATTTCAAGATAGCCTAAATAAGGACCCAGTCCCTTGTCGCCGCAGTTTTCACGAATTGCACCGAGCTGATCTGCAGAAAGTACATTAACAATTGTTGCCAAAGACGAAACAGCCTGTTGTTTACTTGTTGAACTGGATGCAGATTCATACAGTTCTACAAGAATTGCCGCAGCTTCATTGTCTCTGCCTATTTTTACGAGAATAGCAGCCTGGGTTGCAACCATGTAATCACGATATTCGCTCTTCTGAAAACGTGAGTTAAAGTCGAAGATATACTTCAAAGCAAGCTGATTATCTCTACGCGCAAGAGCTGCATCGGTAGCAATCTTGTAAACATGATCAAGTTTGGGAAATGTTGAATGTCTATCAATCAATTCATTGGCAGTATTAATTGTCGCACTGAATTGACCAGAACTGTATTCAGTTTGGACTGATGCGTAAAGTCTGCCAGCCAAGGCATAATCTTCCTGAATTATCTGTTCAGTTGTTTTTGGAGTTGATGCACATGACAGCAAAAACAATACAGGAAATATTATAGCTAAAAGTCCAAATTTGTTTTTAAAAATGCCAGGTGTCGGCATCATTCTTTCTCCTGTTTCAATGAGGCATCGGCCACATCTGTAATCTTGAACTTTTGTGAGGCGATGACAAGACCATCACTATCCAGAACTTTCACAACCCAGTCACCTGTCCAACCGGGAAGAATTTTTTTTGTCGACCATGTACGCCAACTCCGCGATTTAACCTGCAACGGAATTTTGGCAATGGTTCTACCTTCATGGTACCAGACATGATAAATTTGAGTCTGCTTTTCAGCACCAAATACTCTGGTAAAACAAACCAGCTTCCCCACATCAGAGGCAAAATCCGTACCCGCACCATCAATAGAACGATCTTTCTTGTTAACTTCAACTCCTATAACTAGTTCCGGAACTGAGAGCTCTTGTTCAGCAGCTAGTGCACTAGAAAATATAGGCACTAAAAGAGCCACCAACAGAGTTATAAGCAAAATTAGCTGTCTCATATTTTGTCCTTTGTTAGAGGAATGAAAATCAGAACTACACCAGAATGAGTTAATGAGATAAAACTGTCAAGCTAGAGCTACAATTGCCCAATAAGAATCCCGGCTCCATAATAAATGGAACCGGGCTAAAATTTCATAAACAATCAGCTATTTGCGCAATTCTTCAATACTTGTCGGAGTTCTAAACTCCTGCCTGGTCATGTTATCAAGCATATATTGTGCTTGATCAACCATCTCGGACTCAGGGTATTGATTAATCAACTTATTCAAAAAGGCTCTGGCACTTACTATGTCACCCCATCTGTCAATCTGCAAGTTTGCCATCATAAACAACGATTTAGCAGCATATGGATCATCAGGATAGTCCTGCAAAATCAAGTTAAAGTAATCAATCCTTGTTTCTGCTTCAACAGCAGCCATTCCGGAGCGGAATAGATCTTCTGCCGTTAGACCACCACCAATTTTAAGTTCATGATAAAATGAGATTTCTGTTTCAGCTTTTGCTATTTCCAAGAATTCGCGCATAATTTTCTCTTGAGCCATAGGCGTTAAATCAACAATAATTTTGTCACGAGCTTCAGCAAATGTTTGTTGCTGATCCGACTGCACACGCAATACTTCAATGATATGCCATTTATTGCCTATCTTGACTGGCTCATGCAAACCAACTTCCCATCCCCAAATGAAATTTGAAAAGTTTTTCCCATCCTCGACTAGAGGAATATATCCACCTTTGTTAAACCAACCAAGATCACCAGCATTTATTATAGATTTTTCATTAACTGAAAACTTTGCACAAACATACGGAAACTTACTCCTTTTGCCAGTCTCGTGCAGCTTTTCCCAAGCCTTGTTTGCAGATGATTCATCAAGACACTCAATATGCCTGACATTCATTGCACCCATATTCACGAATAGATCTTTATTGGCCCTGTAGTAATCATGAAGCTGTTGTTCATCAATAATTAAATCATCAAATAATTTCACATTCTTGTAGCCTTCGGCTAACAAATAGCGGCGCTGTGAAATCAAATTGCGTTGAACAAGAGGATCATTAATAATTTTTTCATCAACACACTTTGTAACCAGCAATGCTTCTTCAACCATGAAATTAATAAATCGGCGTTGCCAATTTTCTCCTGAGAACCGTTTTTGTAATTTGACTGGCAACTCTTCAAATCTCATATCCATCTGTTTACGAGTGATTTCCAGGTTACCGACTTTGCAAACAACGTCACTATTATCAAGATAGCTGTCCCCATAAACAACACCATATTGGGAGTTGCTATCTTGTCCATCACCAATACATGATGACAATAATATAATTGATAGTACAACTACTATCAGAGCACATTTATTCCAGGATGTTCCCAACATTTTCAAGCTCCTTAATTCTGTAAATTACAGAAGGTTTTTACAACCCCTGCTTTCAAGTTCCTTAATCACTTCTCTAAGACTTTGAGTATCATCTTTATTGCAAACTAACAGAGCATCACCCGAGTCAACAATAACCAGATTTTCAACTCCAACCAAAGCAACCATTTTATCCTGCGCATGGATTATTGATCCGCTGCTTTCAACAGAAATCAAATCACCGACCAGTCCATTGTGGCTGCCTGAAATTTCAGGAGCAAGTTCTCCCCAGGCATCCCAGCTACCTAAATCTGACCATCTAAATTTTGCTTTGTGGACTGTAAATGTTTCAAGATTTTCCATTAGAGCAGTATCAATGGGAGCTGCAGGGCAGTTCGTATATGCTAGTTCCAGCCCTGAATTGAACAGATCAGTACCCCATGCTTCAACTGCAGGAGCAATGGAATTAAATATCTCTGGTAAACACCGTTCTGCTTCACTGCTGAACCAGGAAGAATTCCAGATAAATATTCCACTGTTCCAAAAATAGTTACCTTTTTTCAGCATGTCAGATGCAGTTTGCATATCAGGTTTTTCAACAAATCGTTTTCCGACCGTCAACTCCTGGTCAACGCCAGCTTCAATATACCCATAGCCGGTAGCTGGAAAAGTTGGTTCAATTCCAAAAGTAATTACAGTTTTAATCTTGGATGTTGTTATAAATGCATTATTAAGTTGCGAAATAAAATTGTCCGGGTCAGGAATGTAATGATCAGCTGGTAGAAGTGCAAAAGGACCACCACCAGTAATTTTGGAAGCAATCCCAGCGCCTAAAACCGAACATGCAGCAGTATTCAGGCCAACAGGTTCACCAATAATGTTTTCGGCAGGTAATTCTGGAATCTGTTCCATTGTAGCAGCCCGCTGGTCAGCATTTGTGATAATAATAATCTTATCCACACCAACCAGCGGAACAACTCTATCAAAAGTTTCTCGTAGTAATGAAGCCTCTTTGCCAAGAGGTAATAGATGTTTGGGTGTTGCCCTGCGACTCATAGGCCAAAAACGGGTTCCCCGTCCACCAGCCATAATCACACAACAACCATTTGTTACATCTAAACCAGACATAAGCCACTACCTATAAGTTATGAGTAATTTAGGCTTCTGCCTTAACAACCCAGACCTTCACTGAAACTTCTACTTCTTTGTGCAATCTAATTGCGACGTCTCTTACACCAAGTTCCTTGATTGGTTCCTCAAGAATTACTTGTTTGTAATCTATCTGGTGCCCTTGTTCAACCAGATGAGCAGCAATATCGCGCTCTCCAACTGAACCATACATGTTGTCTTCCTCATCAGCTTGAACACTGATTGTGCAGGAAACATCATTGAATGTACCGGACAACTCTTCAGCCACTTTTTTCTGTTTACGGCTACGGAGCCCAGAAAGACGTTCTTCCTCTGCCATGATTCGCTTTTGACTGTCATTTGAAATAACAGCAAATCCCTGAGGGATCAGGTAATTGCGTGCATAACCATTGGCAACAGTAACGATCTGTCCAGGCTCACCCAGACCTTCTACGCTCTGTTTCAGGATAATTTCCATTGTATTCTCCTTATTCGCAGTCAGGACAACCGGTTTTACCGGAAGTATTCCCTGACGAACGGTGCCAATGCAAGATGCCTTGCGCGCTTGACTGCCTGAGCAAACATTCTCTGATGCTTAGGACAGATACCTGTATTACGACGAGGTGAGATCTTGCCTCGCTCAGTCGTGAATTTGCGAATGATGCCTTCGTCTTTATAGTCGATAGCAACCATGCTTTCAGTGCAGAAGAAACACTTCTTTTTCTTTGGAAGTCTTTTCTTTTTCTTGCTACTTCTAGCTCTTGTCTTTCCCATGGTATTCCTCTCTCACTTGGATTAGTTGATTAAAACCACCAGATGCTATTATGCCTCAGGTGCTTCAGTTGGTGCGTCATCATCTTCAGAAACTGGTTCTGTTTCAGCAGGTGCTTCAGTAACTACTGGTGCTTCTATAGCAGCAGGAGCAACAGCAGCAGCGCCTCGACGCCTCTTGGACATGCTTGCTTCGTTGCGAGCAGCCCACTCATCATCAACTACTACCAAATGGCGCACAACCATGTAGTCGAGCCTAAACTCATTGTCGATTTCAGCGATTTCGTCACCTTGTGCAGTGAACAGGATGTGCATGTAATTACCACGTGTATTGTGTTTAATTTCATACGCTAGAGTCCGGACACCCCAGTGGTTTGTCTCGGTAATCTCTCCACCTTGTCTGGCAATGATTCCACGAACCTTTTCAACTCGTGATTCCATCTCAGATTCTGGCTGTTCTGCATTTAGCACAAAAATCATTTCGTACTTTGTCATTGGGTTCACCTCCCCTTGGACAGGATGGCCTGAATTTTCTAACCCAGGCAGGGATGCGTAAGTCATTACTGGCG
>JABIBH010000345.1 GCA_018652925.1 bacterium
GGTATCGGCAGGCTGACCCCTGGGTAGATGCCGAAGATAATAACTTCCAGGACAAATATGGTTACACTGGCCTTTACAATTCAACCATTGCTGAAGCTCGCGTTCACAAGGCGTGGGACGGTGGCGATGCTGTAATCGGTTTTGAGTCATCGGAAGATTTGCTCTATCCATATCTGAAAATGGATGAGCGGGAAAATGATCACTTTGAGTCGTCATTTTCTCACCATGGACATCGATTTTATTTCAATCGCAATGACCATCTGATGGACAACAACCTTCGTACAAGTTCAATGATGATGTCGGAAATGATTACCGACGCATCGTCAACAATGTATGGAGCTGTTGGTGATTTTTATGAAATTTATGTTCATAACTGGGATGCTGACAACATCATTACTCCTGTAGCAAATCCAATGATGAAAACTAACAGTCATATGATGCCTGATGTTACCAGGATCAGTGCATCAGTGAGGCATGACTTTGATAAATGGAATGAGATTGATTTGTCTGTCCGTGGTGGTTTTGCACAAACAGCCATTGGCGACGAATCGGCTCTCCCTGCATATCAGCTGCTTCATGAAGATGCCGAGAAAGATATTCTTTCATTCCCGTTTGCTGCAACTGCAACTCGTGTATTCGATGCTGGAGAATACTCTCTGTTGGGAATTACTGCCGAGCTTTCAAGTGAGCCTGCAGGAAGTGATCAACAATATATTTCTGTAAACAAACCTGGAATGACTCCAGACTGGTATGGTAATCCAACTCTTGCAGATCCTGTTCGTGCAACTTTCAGAACTGCACTGCAACAGGAACGTTTCAAGCTGGAGCTGTTTGCTACACGTGTCTGGGATTACCCAACACAGGTCAAGATGGTAGTCGATAGTACTCCATACCAAACATATACTGGTGTTGACGCTCTGATTGCTGGAGCAAATATCAGTGCCAGTTGGGATTACTTTGATGCAAGCGTCAATTGGAACTGGGCAGAGAAAACCGAGACAGGTACTCCGCTTGCGGAAATCCAGCCTCTGCAGTTCAGTTTGAAAGGACACACTCCTGAATTCAATGGGTTCAAAGGGTGGGCTCATTTCATGCATTCGGTAACACAAAACCGGGTTGATGAAACACAATTTGAAACTGCCACTCCAAGCTGGACCAAACTTGATCTTGGCTTGAGTGAACAGTTTGAAAAGTTTGCTGCATTTTTGGAAATCGAAAATGTGCTGAACAAGCAGTACTCTCAACACTTGTCCTATTGGCGAGGTCCATTCTCTTCTTATCAAAGAGTTTATGAACCAGGCAGAGCATTCCGCCTGGGTTTGAGTTTTGAGTTGTAAATAAAAATAACCCCGGCTCTTTTTGAGTCGGGGTTTTATTTAACCGTGTAGAAATTTTAAATCCTCAAAACTCCCTGAATCTTATCTCGCATATCAGGATTAACGCCAACCTCATCTGCATAGTTAGTCCAGTTTCCTACAACTGTTTTTACTTCTTCAATAATTGACTTAGCCTTGTCTGTTTCAATATTTGCAACTCCAGCGCAAGCAGCAAAATCACCCTCTGTAAAACCATCACGTTTATTGTTTATTGTCATCTGATGGCTGGATGTCCACCTACCTCCTGGCTGGTAACTGTATATCACATCAAATGCTGGTGAGAGTGACCATCGACCTGACTTGTCCATCATAAATGCGATGTTCTTTACATGGTCATCCTGATTTCTGGCAATTACATTGAATATCATTCTTCTATACTGCTGCTCTTTTTCGGTAACTGAAAGTCCGATTCTATCCATCACCAGAAACAGTTGTTCATATCCGTAGGCGCCTGCCTGATTGTAATCAAAGTGAGCCATTGCACATAATGACTGCATGTGAAGTTTTGCTCCACTGCCACTTCTATCAAATCTGCGAGTCATAAAATGCCTGTGCCCGTTTTCTTCAAACAGTCTGCATACATTCATATTTATTCCGCTATCGATTGCCATTTTATAGTATGCGTATTCAATAGTGCCATACCCTTGGGGATCATTGAGTTCATTGTCTCTGTTGCCACTTACTCCATCCAACTTCAGCAGCCAATATTCAAAATCAGTACCAGCTTCAATTTGTCCCGATCGAACCTCATTGGTAGTTCTGTTCCATGCAATCAAAGCTTTTGCACGAGCCCCGCCAGCTGAAGTTCCAACTCGCAGAATATCTTCCATCGATTTTGCGTTTCCTTGCACAGATGTACGTTTTGTAAGAATTTCCGATGCCAGTTCAACCAACTTATCAACCTGAATTCTGGTTGAGGTTTTGGCCTTGAACCCGATAGATGGATAGTACTCAAGCGCACCCATTCCTCGTGAACCGGTGTAGCAAAGTCGTTCAATAATATCCATTCAGTCTGGCGATCTGTTTTGAGTTGCCAGCCATTGGTCAATCAGCTTGCTACCAAATTTATCTGGAAGTGAGTCAGAAAGAAGTCCCGGTAAGCCAGCAAATGTTTCGACCGGTAAATATGGAAATGAATATACTTTTCTACTCAAAGGCATTACAAGTGGCGACAACTCAATCCCACTGTCAACAAATTCCGGCATATACTCAAAAGTTGCAATCCTGGAATCTGGTTCCAGAGCAACAGCCCCAATTCTTTTCCCCCAAAGTTTCACTTCAGCTAGTCTTGTCATTTGTCATCCTCCCACTTCCAGTCAGTTTTGGGAGAACTTTTTTTCGACGATGCCCGCTGACGCTTCTTGCCTTTGCTCTGCAACAGATTGATTGGGCTGGTTCCAATTTCATGCAAGAACTGATCAAATCCTGGAAGCAAATCCAATGTTCTGAAGATTCGGATAATTGTATCCAGCTGAGCTGTTTTCCCAGACTCGATTCGCTCAACGGTACGCTTGGAAACTCCAGCTCGCCTTGCAAGATCTGCCTGAGTCAGCTGCTGATTAATTCTGATTGCTGTAATTCGCTTGCCAATTTCTATGAGCACAGCATCGTCTGTAATCTGATTTGTAATCTTCATTTAAATCACCTCTTATATATATCGTAACATATTACGAGTTATTAAGCAATAGTTTTATATATATCGTAATATGTTACGAGTTAACGAAGATTGGATTTTCCCCACGTGGGGAAAAATGTATTTTTTAATTGGTTATATAAAGTGAAACAGATGGAATCGTATCATCGTTTTCTTCGTCAGAAGATCCAAAACCCTCATATAGCACCATTCGCCCATCTTCCAAAACATCCAGGCGACTCGAAGAAGCAGCATCGGGAATAGTTATGTATACACGACGAAGCAACTCACCTTCAACCGACACTTCGTCAAAACAAGCAACTGAGCCAGGAATCAGTTCTGCTCCATAATGCTCAATCCAAAGTTTTCCGCCAGCTTGCCAACGAATTCTTTTAATAGCTGGTTCATAGTCAAACAGTTGGGCATCTTTTCTTCTTCCGCCCAGCGGTTCAAATGCTTTGTCCTTCATCTCTTCGGTTCGCTCGACAGGTGACCATTCACGTTGAAGAATGAATCCAGTACCGTCTATTTCCCTCACAGCCACAGCCCAGTTATCTCGCTCAACTGCCCAGGCTATTCGGCCAGACTTATCTATATCGCTACGCCCACCTGAGAAGAGTTCAAAAGCATCGCTTTCGCGCGGAGTGTAATCGTTGATGTCCATTAGTTTCACATTTCTGGCAATAACCTTGCGTTCATCACTTGAAGTATCTAAAAGACTCATTTCCAGTAACAGAGTAATTGTTGGCGGAGACACCAGGCTACGAGTTGTGATTGATAGTATTTTTCCTTCGATAAAACGCATATCACGTACTGAGCAAATTGGCATGGAACCAGGATCTCCACCCGCAAACAGCACACCAGCCGGATCTGATTGTTTATCTAGAAAAACAATATCGCCTCTCGCCCCAAACATAGTATATGGAGCAGCAATACCATTCACTATCCCGATTCTACCATCAGCCAATTGTAGCGCTCTATAAGCTCCAGATATTTCGCCTGGCCCTTCGCCTTTCTGGCCAACAACTCGTTCAATTACTCCATCAGAGTTTACAACCAAAACTTGAGACATCTGCCTGTCAACAAGAAGAACATTTCCGTTTAAACCAGGTGCAGCCGCTGTCAGTCTACCAATTAATGGATCAACTTGAGCAGCACAGTCAATTCGCCACAATAATTCTGGAGTTAGTGTCTCAACGTTTGGTGAGGATGGAGCAACTTGTCTGGTAGGCCATTCTCTATGAGGTTCGATTGGTAAAACCTCTGCATGACTCAATTTCACAACGGTAAACAAATGAAAAATAATAAATACAAATACTAGTCTCATATCATAAACCTCCATGCTTGGATTGGAGCTTTAAACACAAATATTACTTCGCCAAAATCTCCATCGCCATCTTGACAGGAATCACAGCTATGCCGTTTTCCTTATCCAGAACTTTTGGGCCCTCTTCAAGTATGGCCTGCTGTTCTGCAATAGCTATAACTACTTCACTATTTTCAGGTTGGTAAACTTTCAGTTCAAATTCTGTAGTCTGCATATTGAGATAAACTCCCTGCAGGAACAGACCCATTGCAAACAGAAATGCAATTGCTGCAAGCGTGCAAAGAGCGGCTGATATTTTATCGAATTCTTTATTCATTTTCTGCTCCTATGCATTCTCGAAACGGAGTGAATCTTCAAGTCTTGGGTCTTTTGTTGGAACCAGTGAATTTTGAGATGCCAGTTTTACAATTGCAGCAAACCAGATTCCACCGATACCAAAGAACAGCGCAACATCCATTGGACTGAATATAAAACTATCGCTGAATTCAGGCATGATTACCCAGTACAGGTTTATCCATTGGGCAATCGGAATCCAGAATCCCCAGAACGCCATCATTTTCCGATTACGTTTTGCATAGTAGGAAATCAAACCTGCAAATGGCAGCAATAGAGTTGCAAACAGAGTTACAAATCCAACAATGCCCCAGCCGTAAACCGACCTGCGCAGGAACCAGCTGGTTTCCTCAGGAATATTTGCATACCAGTAAAGCATGTACTGACTGAATGCGATGTAGCCCCAGAAGAACGTAAACGCAAACATCAGTTTTCCAAGGTCATGGAAATGTTCAGGAGAAATAATCTTTTCCATTCGACCAGAGTTCTGCAGACCCATAATAGCCAAGGTGAGCATGTCAAAGAATGTTACAAACCCGCCACACCAGTAATAGATTCCAAAAATTGTACTGAACCAAAGTGGGTCGATGCTCATTACCAGATCGAATGCAGCTGCAGCAATTGTCAGCGCACCGATAAGGATTGCAGAGCCACTGAGTTTTTCCATTTTTTTGGTGATTTCAACATCGCCAGTAGTGTCCTGTCTTACGGATGAACGCCAGTAAAACAGAGAGTATCCGGTCCAGATCGCAAAGTAGATTACCCAGCGGATGGCAAATGCTGTCTGATTCAAGTAGCCAGCTTTGTGCTTAAGTGCGTGAATATGTTCAGCACCAGGAGCAGCCCAGCCGTAGATATTGCTTGAAAAATAGATTACAGGAATTGCAAGCAGTGCAAGCACTGGCATAACTGCTACAGTTACTTCAGCAAGTCTTCGTAGGACAACATTCCAGCTCGCTTTGGTTACAAACATCAATGGAATGAATGTAAAAGCGCCAAGGCTGATGCTCAAAAAGTAAGCATAGTTTACCAGGTATGAAAAACTGAAGTGACGCATGCTGTCGTCAGTTTGCATACCAAAAACAACGGCAACAATCAATCCAACAAGACCAATAATTCCGCTGATAGCGAAAACTTTTGAGCCTAGTCCATCCATTGTTGTCTTTGTCTCAGACAAGCGAGGGGTAATATGATGAGCCAAGTCGAACTCCCTGTTTAATTCAACAAAGCGGATTGTGTGTCCGCTGGTAAATCGTCTATTTTTGCATTGCGTGAAAGTTGTAACGCTCTGACATAGGCAATAATTGCCCATCGATCTTGATGCGGAATCTGCGCGCCGTGTGCAGGCATTGTTCTGATTCCATTTGTAATTGTATTGAAGATGCTGCCAACTGGCAGATCAACAACAACCTTGCTGGTCAGGTTCGATGGTGGAGCCCAAAGCCCTTCCGCAAGTATTGTGGCATGCCTGTGAACAAGGCCATCGCCATTTCCGCTTTGGCCATGGCATGAACTGCAAAAAATATTGAATCGATCCTGCCCTCTTTCAAGCAGATCCATATTCATTTCAACTGGCATGTCAGTGATAAATTCGCCGACTTCGTTTGTACCACGATAGAAGGCATCATCTGCGTTTAGCTGTCCACGGGCAACCGTACCTTCAGGATGGCTGCGCATGCTCATGTTGTCGGCAAAGAAATCATTTTCTTTTTGCTGCCCATATGAACTCTGGTTATCCATGTCATAAACAACCTGAATTCTTGGCTTCGATTTTACATCACGCGTTGACTTGTAGAGATAGCCCATTGGAATCAATGAAATCGAAGCTATCAGCAGTAAAGTATAAATCAGTTTTCTTGGCATCTTATTCCTCTACTTCTTCAACAGCAGTGCTGCCCAATGACATCAGCATTTCTCTGGTTTTTTCCAGATCAAACTTTGGGTCACCAGCTTCAATTGCAATAAAGAATCTGTCTTGTGTTGCTCTGCGGAACCTGTCGTTATTAAATAACGGATTGTGCCATTTTGGTAATTTATTCAAGCCCCACATTCCAAAGAATGTTGCAAAAGCGCTTAATAAAATTGTCAGCTCAAACATCACAGGAAAAGCTGCTGGCAAACCAAACATCGGTTTACCTGAAATGAGAAACGGATAATCAACTGCATTGGTCCACCACTGCAACAGTGTTGCCAGAACCAGACCGGTAAGACCACCAATCAAAACAATAAACGGTAGCCTGGAACCTCTGATTCCCATTGCCCCATCCATGCCATGAATTGGAAATGGAGTGTGAACATCCCATTTACTGAAACCTTGGTCGCGAACATTTTCAACAGCTTCTACCAGCTGATGTGGAGAATCGAATTCTGCAAGTAATCCATATAATTTCATTACTTGTCACCTCCAGTTTCTGGAACATCGCCGTGGTAGTCGCCAACTGATCTGTGGCTGCCGTCATGAGCTTCAGCATCCGGCATAACTGTTTTGATTTCTGCCATAGCCAGTATCGGTCCAAAGCGAATGAACAGTAAAACCAGTGTGAAGAACAGACCGAAGCTGCCAATGAATGTCAGGATATCGATCAAGGTCGGGTTGAAATAATCCCAACTTGATGGCAGGAAGTCCCTGCTCAATGAAGTGACTGTAATTACAAATCGTTCAAACCACATTCCGATATTTACAAAGATGTACATTACAAACATAACCGGAACATTGGTTCTGATTTTCTTAAACCAGAACAACTGTGGGGTAATAACATTACAAGTCACCATTATCCAATAGGCCCAAGCGTACGGCCCAAAAGCACGATTAACGAAAGCAAAGCTCTCATTTGGATTGCCACCATACCACGCTATGAAAAATTCCGTTGCGTAAGCAAAACCGACAATGCTTCCTGTTGCCAAAATAATCTTGTTCATGTTTTCTAGGTGATGAAGAGTGATAAACTCTTTTAACCCAAACCATTGGCGAGCAGGAATCAGGCAAGTTCCAACCATCGCAAAGCCACTGAAAACAGCCCCAGCTACAAAGTATGGCGGGAATATTGTTGTGTGCCA
>JABIBH010000346.1 GCA_018652925.1 bacterium
AACTCCAAATCGTGGCTGAATAAATGTTGATCCAAATTCACAGCCGAAACTGAATTCGGGAGTGTTCTGCTGGCCACTTCTTTTTGCCAGATACTTGGATATATCGGCAGAGCAGAGAACCAGGCCAAATGATTTACTGTAACCAGCTCGCACGATACCAGCAGGGTTTTCACTCCATGCTTGACCAACAGATGTAGATTCAGTAGTGGTGACATTGTCAGATATGTCATCACTTAAAATCGTAATCGAGTCAGCAGTTACTGACCACAAGTGTCGTTCAACATCAGTATCCCAGTTCATTGAACCGGCAATATTTTGAATTGCAAGTCCGAAAGTCCAACCGTCTGGTGCTTGCAGGCAGAGGCCGACATCAACAGCATATCCTGAACCGCCTTTGGCAGTTAAATATTCTGCAGAAGCAGAACCATTTATGCCACTGAGTTCGGTTATGATGCTGCCATCTGCCGACGCAATATCAAACCCATATATTCCGTGAAGATAATGTGTATTTACTCCAGCAGATAGTCGGTAAACTTTGTTTGTTATCAGTGGCCTTGCATAAGAAAGTGTTGCCTTTGCAATACCATGGCCCTGAGCATCAGTATCTTCAAATCTGAATTCCTGATTGATCTCGTTTCCCATCAATACAAGGTCCACGACATCTTTATCAATAGTGCCATATCCCGTTCCGGCTCCTTGAAAAGTAAGGGCCATGTTCCCTTTTCGGACTCCCAGGAGTACTGCATTTGCATTTAAATCCATGCTCAGCCCGCCGTCAGGAATATCGGACAGTATTTCCAGTTTATCGGCATTGGTTAGTACTGCACCAGAGATCTCATTATATCTGTTGAGTGAGAAGGAATTGTTGCCAGCATCTATTGCAAGTGATGGCAGAATAATCTCAAAGTCTGAACCAGAGTCGATAATGAGATTAGCCGGGTTCCATGCTATCGATTCCAACCCTCGTGAAGAAGCTGTGGAAGCATTACATAGTCCCTGACTTCTGGCACCTGTAAAGCAGAATCCTTCACAGGGAACAAGAACCAGGAAATTCAGTATTATCGCAAAAAGTAAAATTTTATTTAACATTGCTGTTACCTCAAATCGTCGTTGATAAGGACTTCTGCACTAATTATACCATTGAAAGTAATGCCATCATCAGCTCGGACTGATACTGTTTGACCGTTAGTACCAGGCATAGTTACGAACAGTGCAGAGCATGCTCCCTCAGATGTGATCAGGTCGATTATTGTCTGGTCGATGATTATGGAATTGCTCGAAGTAACAGGATCAGTTACCCATCCTGTTTGTGAGTCTACTATTCCCGATGCAACCGAGATTGGACCAATTACAGCTTCTGGAGATTCAAGTACTGTTGTTGTGTCAGTACCGATAAACAGGTTCAGTTCAACTCCAAAAGGGAAGCTGTTATCAATGAGCGCCAGTAATTCACCTTGAATTAAATTGTCGCGTAGCCTGTCAGTTGTTTCTTCGTCAAGATCCAGCAGCTCCGGGTCTGTGTCTGTGGTACTTGGGTCCAGCGAAAAGCTTAACGGGGCAGAGATGCTCCAGGACACACTGGCTTTATCACCGTTACGCACTGTACCAATTTCTCCACTACCACCAACTGAAATATCTCCACTAAACTCAATTTGATCAGGTAGATCACTGATTAGTTCATTTATATTGCTGTTATTCTCATCAAGAATAATGAGGGTATGTCCATCAATACCATCTGTGGATGCGATGATGTCACCCTGGTGACTGACTGTTGTACGCCTACCATCGGCGTGAAGACCTGTAATGCTAAATTCAATTCCACCACTGACGCCTGTGCCATTGTCGATGTTAATAAATAATGAAGTGCCAGCTAAATGGAATCCATCGAAATCATCTGGAAGGTCAAGCTCTTCTGAGACAGGTTCCAGCTCCCAGGTTTCCATAGGCAAAATACCGGTTACAGACTCAAGAGTTAACCTGGATGGGGAGATCGACAGGCTGATAAAATCAGTACTGCTGATTCGAACTATTTGGCCACTACTGCCAGGAGTTACCACTGTAACATGATAGTTAAGTTCAGGTATTACCTCGCCATCAAGAGATTCGATCATCGCATTTTCAAGAGATGTCTCTGAGCTTCCAGATTGGAATGCCGGCAGATCCAAAGTAACAACCAATGGAGAACCGTTGGCTAGGAAAAGCTCATCAAATGCAATTTCGATATTACACGGGACAGCAAGACCATTATCAAAATTGATTGCTAGTTCTCCCTGACCAATTTCTGCACTGATTAGACCCAATGAATCAGGAAGGGCCAGAGATCCAGAGGTCTCCATCTCTTGTGCACCAATCTCTGCGACTGCATCAGTTACTACCAAGTCTGAAAGTTGTAGCACAATATCAAGGCTATGTTCTGGTATAATTCCGCCTGGAGCATGGCCACCATTGGACCCTCCAGTTAGTATTACAGCCATGGTGCCTGGCAAAGATTCTCCCGCAAGGTCAGAAACTTTAGTTACAGATTCTCCTGGAAGTATTTCTGCATCAAATATAAATATTGCAAAAGGTGACATAGTCTCACCATCAAGGAGAGCTACTTCAATTAATTGTTCTTCTCCTGTTCCTGAAATTGGAACAGGCAAGTTATTTGTTAATGTCAGTGAGATTTCACCAGTTTGAATAGTGGCATTTGAGATTCCCTCAATGTCCGAAGAATCGCCATCGACATCAAAAGTAAATGGTGGGATGTCTTCCAGACCAGGAGGAAGTAAATCAAGCATGTCAGATAGATTGTCTGCCTGAAAGCCGAAGTCGATTGGTGGAGTGCCGTCAATTGAAATTACTCCAACCTCGGTTTGAAGTTCAGTCTCTTCAATTTCAGTCCCGTAGTCGAATTCAAGTTCAAGACTGGTCGTATCCCCATCAAGAGAAAATCCGAGAGCCGAATTGTCTCCTACAGAAATCAGATCTTCATTCCCTTCAATCAAGTCCCAGACAGTAACAGATTCAGTACCGAGTGGAACTGTCAGGTTGGTTGAAAAAGTTGGCATTTCCGGCTTTTCAATCGTACAGCCAGACGCAATAAGTCCCAGTATCAATACGAATGCCGCATGATATCTTAACATTTTGGTTATTTTCATTTGTGCCCTCCACAAGCAATTGATTTCACAATGACTTCTATTCTACTTTTATATCGGCAGAAGAACTGTATTTCTTGACTATTATTTATTGAAAAACCAGCTGGGAATTATTCACTACACTTGACCATAACAGTATAAGGAACCTAGTATCATTCATTCTTGTTGATTTGGCCCCAGAAGGACTATTGAATGACCCGATTTGTAACAGGTAGAATATTTGGTTCATTGTTGCTTATACTGGCAGCGTTGACTTGCATATTCTTTTTCATTCATCTGGCCCCAGGTGATCCTGTTGAATTGTTTCTGGGACATGATTCCACTGAAGAACAACGATTGATAATTGAATCCAAACTTGGATTGGACAAGTCGATATATAAGCAGTTCGGATCCTGGATCACAGGGGTTGTACTGCATGGTGACTTGGGTGACAGCCTTCGCAGTGGGCGGCCTGTATCAACTGAACTCGCCGATGTTATTCCTAACACACTCTTCCTGGCTTCTTGCTCATTTATTTTACATCTGATAATAGCAATACCCCTTGGTGTGTGGATGGCTCACAGATCCGGTAGCAAGTTGGAACGTGTCACTATGTCAACCGGGTTGATTGTATATTCACTTCC
>JABIBH010000347.1 GCA_018652925.1 bacterium
AAACTCGCGAATTGCCTGTGGTGACATCTGGATAAATATTGCGTAAGCAAAGAAAACCAAAATCAGATATTTCAATGACATCAACGGCCAGTCCAACCATCGAGGCAGTTTAATTCTGATTTTAAAAGTCAGGTGAGCCAATCGGGCAAGAATTTCAGACAACAAACCGACCGGGCATATCCAGGAACAAAATGCTTTTCGTAACAAGAAACCAGTTCCCAGAACAAGTATCAATATGACCAACCCGGCTGGGTGAACCATTGAAAATTCGCCACTTGCAAACCAGTGTTTCAAACTGATCAATGCGCCGATTGGTAGGAACCCTTCAACGCCGCCAGGCCTTACTCCACCTGGTAATCCCTGTTCCAATTTATTAATGAAATCTGCAAACTGGATACCCATTATTGTTAAGACTGCAAGGGTCAGAAGTTGCGAACCACGTCTTAAAGTCAACCCTTTGACAGGTTTTCCCTTGAAGATTTTATTGAATCGATCCGGATTTTTTTTGTTGCTGAACATTCCCATTATTTACCTGTCACTTTCAGACTTAAATCAACAGACCCGTCAGCCATTTCCTGTACCGTGTGTCCAGTTAACATTTCCATAATATGTTTTCTGAGTTCTGGCCAGGAACAGTTCATTTCACAAACAATATCATCGGAACATTCTTGCTTGCCGAGGATACAATCTGCACCCCAGCCCTGTCCCTCATTTATAGAAATAACATCGAACAGTTTAATTTCCGATGCCGGACGCGATAAATGATAACCACCACCTGGTCCCGGCTTACTTTCAACAAGGCCACCTTGACCGAGTTTATTCATGATTTTGGCAACCATCGGCAAAGAGATATCCATTTTTTCCGATAAAAACGGGTTGCGCACTCTGCCTTGGTTCTGTGCAAGTACCACTACTGCATGCAGCGCATACCTGGTTTCGATTTTAAACAAAACATGCCTCAAATCTCAAGAGTTAAACGATTCTATACCAATAGATAATTATTTCGGCATCGCCAGTCAAGCAAGGTACTTGACGTTATCCCGTTTAACTGTTTACTTATTCACAGTAAACTACTGGATTTTACAAATCCACCCTTCTATAACAGGCGGTCAAAGTGAAGAATATCTTCAAAAACCCGGTCCTTAAAGCTCTGACATCCATGAAATTGACAGTCGCTATACTGATTGTTTTTTCCGTAGCAATTGTAAAGGCAACTTTCATTGAATCGGATTTCAGTGCCGAAGCTGCTCGTGGACTTGTCTACAACACAGCCTGGTTTGAAGTTCTGCTGGGAATGTTCTGTTTGAACCTCAGCCTGCTACTTATAAAAAGAGGGCCATATAAACCTAAACAGTATGGTTTGTTCCTCATTCACTTTTCGATGATTGTCATTCTGCTCTCTGCTGGCATCACCAGGTTCTTTGGCTACGAAGGTATTATGCCAATCCGCGAAGGCTTATCGGCAGACTTTATCTGGAGCCGCGAAGCGCACTTGCAACTGCAAGTCAATGACGACTTTGGTTCATTCCCGGTTCGCTTGTTTCAGGGTGGACAAACTGCATCCGGCAAAATAAATATCGATGGCCAAAAATGGGCTGTCTCAGCAGAATACACGCCACAGGGATCCAGTCACGCAAAAGCCCCCGCGTCAGTAGATATGACAGTTACTTCACCAACTGGAGAAAGCGTTAAAAAGAAAGTTTTTAAAGACGAAAGCAACGGTGCCTCAATAAAAATTGGTGAACAAAATGCCACAATCTGGTTTGGCTCAATCAGAATTCCATTGCCTTACAGCATTGCTCTGGAAGATTTTCAGCTGGTGAAATATCCCGGTTCAAATAACCCAGCAAGTTATGAGAGTCATGTGAAATTATATGACCAGGCAAATGGTATCGATGGCAAAGAAGTCAGGATTTATATGAATCACCCGCTTACTCACAGGAACTTCAAACATTTCCAGTCTTCTTATGATAAGGATGAAAAAGGAACTGTCCTTTCTGTCAGCTATGACCCAGGTAAATGGCCAACTTACATCGGCTATATACTGATAACTCTAGGATTCATTTTGATATTCATGAAAGACCTGCTTTGGAAAAAACCCAAAGTTGCTGCTTTGGCTTTTATAGTTCTCTGTTCTTCATTCTCCCCGGTTCTTGCCGCAGCAGATCATTCAGGTCATAATCACGCTCCGTTGCATGAGAAAAATTACTTAACCGAGAGCAACCGAGAATTTGCCAGCAAAATCGTTATGCAGGATTTCCGTGGCAGGATGAAGCCGCTGGATACTTATTGCCGTGAACTTTCTATGAAAATTACTAAAAGAGAGAACTTTGACGGTTGGGAACCTATCGATCTATGTTTCAGCTGGATGACAAACCCTCAGCCATGGTTTGAGGAAGAAGTTATGAGAGTTCGATTCCCTGCAGTGCGTGAATTTTTGAAACTACCAGCAGAGCAAACTCATATTTCTGCTGCATCACTGTTTACTGAAGATGGTCAATACAGGCTGTCAGAAGAAGTTAACAATGCGTTGCGTACTCCGGACAGAGATCGTAGTAAATTCCAACGCAAGCTTTTGAAACTGGATGAGAAGTTCAACATCTACTACAACACTCTCAATGGTGGCGGGATGCGATTGTACCCAATGCTTGGTGATCAGAACAACAAATGGCTGGGATTTGATGAGTTGCATCAAATACCTGAAAGTGAATACATCAACAGTTGCAAAACCGCATTTGATACATTTATTAGAGGTATTTCAGCAAGTGACAATGAGCAAATCTGGACAGGACTTGTTGCTACCAGCAAGATTCAAAAAGAATATGGTACAGAGGTAATTCCTTCTGAACTTTAAATAAAATCAGAGCTTTGGCTCAACCAGAGTCATGCTTTCCGTAATGTGACAATACCTTACCTGCTTGCTTTTGTTCTTTTGATTACAGCCTTTTTCTGGAACCTGATAAAACATAAAGGCGTACAATACAAATGGACTCACCCTCTGTTTGGAATTGGAACTCTGGTTTTCTGGGCCTCATTGGGCTATCACTTGTACGCCTACGTTTTGCGCTGGGTTGCTTCAGGTAGAGCACCATTGAGTAATGGTTATGAGTCATTGATATTTATCGCTCTGGCAACAGCAGTTGCTGGAGTAGTTTTCGAATTCGGGCAAAAACGTGGTAGTGCCTCTGCAATTTCTGCACTCCTGACAATGGTAATTCTGTCTGTTGCTATGCTATCGACATTTGATCCTGAAATTGGACCACTCGTTCCTGTTCTGGCATCGTACTGGCTGAATATTCATGTGACCGTTATTACCGGAAGTTACGGATTCCTTGGTCTTGGTTCACTGCTTGGTGGTCTAATTCTGATTCTGCACCTTCTGAAAGGTCCGGGCAAAACGCATATCAAAGCATCTATTAAATCTCTGGATAAACTCCAATTTAATGTTCTTGTTGTTGGACTTGGTTTATTGAGCGTTGGTACACTGCTGGGTGGTGTCTGGGCTAATGAATCGTGGGGTCGATACTGGGGCTGGGATCCAAAAGAGACCTGGAGTCTGGTTACTATTCTGGTCTATGCAATCGCAATTCACTTCCGATGGTTACCTGGCATGAACAGACCATGGGTAATGGCATCGGCAAGTTTTGCTTCAATTGCTTCCGTAGTAATGACTTACTTTGGTGTAAACTACTTCCTCTCAGGCCTCCACTCTTACGGTGGTGGTGTTGCAATGGCTATCCCGACGTGGGTATACGTTGCACCAGCAATTATGCTTTGCCTGATAGTTGTGGCCTACATCTTTGACAAGGCTAAAAGCTGGTATCAGTAGTTTCATATCTATGCAAATAATTGTTCCCAACATGGGTTCCGATGTGCTAGTGTGTGCGAACAGTTTCTTGAAATAATAAATTGTTAGTACAACAGGTGTCGATGTGACGCCATTTTCCCTGATGAAGGAGTAAGACATGACCCGAAAATTAACCGTCCTTGCTTGTGCTTTGATACTATTGGTATCAGGTACAGCATTTGCAGCCGGTTTCAACAT
>JABIBH010000348.1 GCA_018652925.1 bacterium
AGTATCGCCCCACAAACTTTTTTCCGTCCTCGTAAACTTGTCGGAACTCTTTTTGTCTTGCGAGTGACCGGGTCTTCATTACCGGGACCTCACTCTTTTGACTGCTAAGCAGTCAAGCGCTTGCGCCCTTTGGCGCGACGACGCTTTAAAATTAATCTGCCAGCTTTGGTGCTCATGCGCTTGCGAAAGCCATGTGTGCGGGCTTTTTTCAGATTACTTGGTTGAAATGTCCTCTTCACGGAGGCTCCTCCTTAAAAGTGTAAACATATTTAGCTGAGCAAGGTTAGGCACATAAACGCCCATTGTCAAGAATCTTCCACACAAGATGAGAAAAAGCTTTAAAGTGATATTTGTTGGCCATGACAAAAAGTTGATAATTATTGTTAAAAACCTCATTGAATTGTGGATAATATAACAACTCGCATAAAACACCCTAACTTGTTTTGTTTCTTTGGATTAGAAAATAAAACACCCCTTTTAAAGTTTTTACTTGCACACATTTTTAGAGTATGCTAGTTTCCTTTCCACGGGTGTTGAAAACCACAAACTAAGATGGTTAAAGTTATCCACACCTTATGTGTAAATTGTGGATAACTTTAGCTTTGTGGCCGAAATTTCTCTAACCCATTGATACTTATTATCTTACCAAAGCTGAAAGAAATTTAGTTTCTTCATCTTGTTGTGGAACTGTGCAAACCCTGAAAGGAAAATACCATATAACATGGAAGTAGCCCGCCTTTCAACCTATTGGGAAAATATACTTGATATTGTTCGCAGCAGAGTGTCGCAACAGACCTTTGATACCTGGTTTAAGCCTTTATCGCCAGTTTCAATCGATGACAATACAGCCAAAATACAATGTCCTGACAGATTTTTTCAAGACTGGTTCTCAGAACACCATCTTTCTACAATTCAACAGACACTTTCCGTTCATTTTGGCAAAGAGATGACGTGTGTTCTCTGTATTGGCGATGGCAAGGTTGATAAAAAATCGGAAATGTATGACTTGTCTGCCGCGATCAATGAGCCTGCAGGGATTTCTACTACTGAACACGAGAAGTCTGAACAGGTTGTTTATAACAAAGCGGACTACAACAGAAGTCGTGCCTATTTAAATGAAGAGTATACTTTCTCGGATTTTGTTGTCGGTAGTGGCTCAAAAATGGCCTCCGCGGCAAGTATCGCTATAAGCGAAAATCTGGGTGGAAGTTACAATCCTTTGTTTATTCACGGTGGGGTAGGGCTTGGTAAAACTCACCTGATGCACGCCATCGGTAATTCGATTGTTAACAATACCCCCAATAAACGAATTTGTTATATAACTGCAGAGCAGTTCATGAATGATTTGATCTGGTCTATCCAGAAAAACAAAACTTATGAGTTCAGAAATGAATATCGTAATGTTGATGTACTGCTTGTTGATGATGTTGCTTTTCTTGCTGGAAAAGAATCTACTCAGGAAGAGTTTTTCCATACATTCAATGCTCTATATAACGACAACAAACAGATCGTTCTGACTTCTGACAGGCCTCCAAGTGAGATACCTACTCTGGAAGAGAGGCTGCGGTCTCGATTTGAATGGGGCTTAATTGTCGACATTCAGGCTCCTGATTTTGAAACAAGAACCGCAATTCTGAAGAAAAAAGTTGAGCAAAATAAAATATACATTCCCGATGATGTAATTGAATTCATCGCCGTCAATGTAACTAATAACATTCGTAATCTTGAGGGAGCGCTAATCAAGCTCCTGGCATATGCAAGCTTAACTGGTAGTGATATTAATCTGGATATGGCATCGGAAATTCTCTCCTCTGTCTTCCGAACAACTCCTACCAGGGTTTCTTCAATCAGTGATATTATGAGAGTGGTTTCCAATCATTTTGATGTTACTGTTGATGGGTTGAGGTCCAAAAGACGCACACAGGACTTAACTTTGGCGAGACAAGTTGCTATGTATATTGCACGGGAAAAAGTTGGTGCCTCCCTCACGAAAATTGGTCAATCATTTGGTGGTCGTGATCACACAACTGTGATGCATGCCTGCCAAAAAATTGATAAAAAATGCAAAAGTGATTCTCTTTTCAGGGGTACTGTTAAAGATATCATTGAGCGTTTCGAGTAATTCACAGTGTTAATAACTCTGTGGATAACCTGTTTAATTCAGGTGCATAAGTTTTGTGGAAAAGTTTTTTGGTGGAAAACAACGGTTTATCCTGATTTTATTCACCAATTTATCCACATCGACGATTCACTTAAAACTACTGTTTAACTCGGTAGGAAGGTCGTTTCAGGAGGATATCCACAGTATCCACACCCCCTACTAGTGCTTCTTTTATATGTATATATATATTGAAGAGAAGAGAGGGAATGCATATTATGTGGACGCGTTCAAAGTGGTATATTTATCTTGAAAGACCAAGCGGAGGTTTGGCGTGAAGTTTACGATTCAACAATCAGAATTAGGAAAAGCTTTAACAAATGTTGCGAGCATCGTTCCAGCAAAAACAACGATGCCAATTCTGACCTGTGTTCTTGTCGATGTAACAGAAGATAAAATTACATTTTCAGCAACCAATCTGGATTTATCTGTTACCACCAGCACAACAGAAGCTTCAATTACCGCACCAGGTAAAGTTGCTATTCCTGCACAGAAGTTTGTTTCTTTTGTGAGATCACTCTCCAGCGGGGAAGTAGCTGTAGAAGTTGAAAATAATAATCTTTCAGTTAAGTGCGGCAAGGCAAGTTTAACCGAATCAGTAATGAATGCTGATGAGTTTCCAGCGTTACCGGAAACAGGTGAAAACGAAGGTCATAAAATTGATGCTGCATTGCTTTCTAAAATGATAAAATCGACGGCGTATGCTGTTTCCAGAGATGAAACCAGACCAGCATTGATGGGAATTCTTTGGGAGATTAAACCTACAAGTTTGGCGATGATTGCAACTGACGCTCACAGGCTTTCAAAAATTGAAGCCGGGTTTGACTGGGGTGTTACCGACATAAAAGATATCATCACCGATACCGCAGGACTTCTGCATTTTGTAAGATTGTCTGAAGGTCAAAGCGATGGAACAGTATTTTTTACTGACAAACAACTTAGTTTCAAAACAGGAAACACAACACTTCACACACGCATCCATGACGGGCCTTTCCCTGATTACACAGCTGTTATTCCACAAGGCAACAACATGAAGGTTATTGCTGACAGAGAACAATTTATGGGTGGTGTACGGCGTGTTTCAATTACAGCAGATAGAATAACCAGCCAGATCAGAATCGGTCTTGATTCTGGCAAACTGGAAATGTCAGCAACGGGAACAGACGGCAGTAGAGCGGAAGATGAAATGGCAGTTTCTTTTGATGGCGAAGCAATGGAGATCGGCTTCAATTATAGCTATTTGCTGGATGTTTTAAAAAATATCGATGCCAAAGAAATTGTGATTTCAGTCAAAGATTCTCAAAGCGCAGCTCTGTTGGCACCAGTAACAGAAGATGAAAAAACAGACCTTCTTTGTCTATTGATGCCTTTGCGCCTTTCTTCAGATTAATGGTTCTGAATAAAGCAACCATCCTGGACTTCCGTAACCTTGCGGAAGTCCATCTTCATTTAAACAACAAAGTAAATATCTTTATAGGCAACAATGGTCATGGAAAAACCAATTTGCTTGAAGCGCTGAACTACCCATCGCTTGTCAGGTCTTTTCGCGGAAGCAAAGACGAAGAGCTTATTAATTTTAATTCACAAACCGCATCACTTTCAATACAGGCAACTCAAAATAAAATTGAAACACATTTTCAAATTGGTCTTGATAAAGAAGGAACCAGAAAAGTAACAATTGACGGTGATATAATTCGCAAAAAAACCGATATGATAGGGAGGCTGCACACGCTGGTTTTAGATCCACAAACAGTCTCGCTTGTGCGTGAAGCCCCTGCCGGGAGGCGACGATTTCTTGATGTGGGGTTGGGCACCTTAAGCCTGGACTATGTAAAGCATTTGCAATCGTGCATCAGGATTGTAAAACAAAAGAACAGGTTGCTGAAAGATTTCAAAAAAGGAACTATAAACCGACGCGAACTAATGGATAATCTAAACACCTGGAATTGCGAATTAGCGTCACACGCAGCACCTATTGAGGAATCCAGAATTTTATACTGCCAAGAACTGGAGCCTTTTGCAACCGCTATTTACAGCGAACTTGCCGCCAGCAACAGCGAACTCAAGCTCGATTTTGTTTCCCGTTTTTTTAACAGCGAAAAAGAGGAAGAAAACGGCAAATTAGAGCAGGAAATTTTGTCAATTTTAGACTATATTATAGAGGATGAAATTCAGCGCGGTCGATGTTTAGTTGGTCCTCAAACCGACGATATTCGCGTCACACTGAATAAAATAGATTTAAGGAACTATGGCTCACAGGGCGAGACAAGAACTGCTGCGATAGCAATGAAGCTTGCTCAAAGCGAAGTAGTTGCTAATAGAAAGCAAATTCGCCCAATCTTGTTTCTCGATGACATTTTCAGCGAACTGGATAGAGATCGATCAGCTCGATTTCAAGAGCTGGTTGCCGGCAATCATCAACTGTTGATTGCGACAGCCAGGATTGAAGATGTTGAAAAATGGTCGCCAGATAATGCCAAACGCTGGGTTGTAGAATCCGGCACAGTCAAGGAATTGGCATGAATGAAAATAAGAAAAAAACAGGGCCTGAAAAAATTGGTTCGGTTCTTGTTTCTTTTTTGAAGAAGTCTGGGCTGAGTGGCCGCGTTAGCGAGAGGACCGTACTGGAAAGATGGCCGGAAGTTGTTGGCAGCCGAGCCGCTGAACACACAACAGCAATCGATTTAAGTAATGGTATACTAACAGTTGACGCAGACCATGCAGCATGGAAACAAGAACTGACATTACTGTTTCCGGCGATTAAAGAAAAATTCAATGAGCTTTGTGGCGATGGGACAGTCACCGTAGTCAGGTGGAACCACACCGCGACAAATAGATCTAGAAAAGACAACACACGTTGACACACCCCCTTGGGGGAAGCGAAGGAACAAACTGAATGTGCGCAACAGCCAACGAATATAATGCAGATGGAATACAGGTACTAAAAGGACTTGAGGCGGTTAGAAAAAGACCCGCGATGTACATCGGAGATACCGGTGTTCGCGGTCTTCACCACCTGGTTTATGAAGTTGTAGATAACTCTATTGATGAGGCTCTTGCCGGGTTTTGTTCTCAGATCTCAGTATTTATCCAAGATGGCAATTCAATAAAAGTTATTGATAATGGTAGGGGTATTCCTGTAGACATGCATGCCACAGAAGGCAAGCCCGCCCTGGAAGTTGTAATGACTAGCCTGCATGCTGGTGGTAAATTTGATAAAGACAGCTATAAGGTTTCCGGTGGGCTACACGGCGTTGGCGTGAGTTGCGTAAACGCATTGTCAATTTCACTGATTGCAGAAGTACATCGAGACGGTTCAATTTATACTCAAAAATACGAGCGTGGCGTTCCTTCATCTGGTGTTGAAAAAATTGGTACCTGCGATGAAAACGGAACCACTATTGTCTTTCAGCCAGACCCGGAGATTTTTCCAGAACGAGAATATAATTACGACACTCTAAAATCTCGTTTGCGCGAACTTGCCTTCTTGAATAAAGGGCTAGTGATAAATCTTGAAGACACCAGAGAGGGCAAAAGCAAATCGGAATCATTCTGCTTTGAAGGTGGAATTATTGAATTTGTTCGCTGGTTGAATGAGAGCAAAACAGCAATTTGCAGTGAACCTGTCTATTTCACGGGCGAAAAAGATGGCGTTCAGGTTGAGATAGCTATGGACTACAATGATGGCTACTCGGAAAACCTGTTCACATTTGCTAACAACATCAACACCCATGAGGGCGGAAGTCACCTGTCTGGATTCCGCGCTGGTCTGACCAGAACAGTGAATGCATATGCAAACAAAGAAGGCCTTCTTAAAAAAGACATGAAGAGCCTGAGTGGTGATGATGTTCGCGAGGGTTTGACTGCAGTTATTTCAGTAAAAATTCCCGAGCCACAATTTGAAGGCCAGACCAAAACCAAACTTGGCAACACAGAAGTTAAAGGTCAGGTTGAGCAGTTGGTCAACCAATCGCTGGGAGCATTTTTTAGCGAGAATCCAAAAGTTGCAAAGACGGTAATTGGTAAATGTATTGGTGCTGCCCAAGCAAGAGAAGCAGCTCGCAAGGCCAGAGATTTGACTCGCAGAAAGTCGGCTCTGGACAGCGCTGCGCTTCCTGGAAAACTATCGGATTGTGCTTCAACAGATCCTGCCGAATGTGAATTGTATCTGGTGGAGGGCGACTCTGCTGGTGGCTCTGCAAAGCAAGCCAGAGAACGTCGATTCCAGGCCATTCTGCCCTTAAAAGGTAAGATTCTGAATGTTGAAAAAGCGCGCCTGGACAAGATTCTGGCAAACGACGAAGTGCGCACAATTATTACAGCTCTTGGTGCAGGAGTGGGTATAGGTGTTTTTGATATCGAAAAATTGCGCTATCACAGACTGATAATAATGACCGATGCCGATGTTGATGGTTCCCATATTCTGACTCTGATTCTAACTCTTTTCTTCCGCTATTTCCGCGAAGTAATTGAAGCCGGCTATGTGTATATTGCAGAGCCGCCTTTGTATCGTGTGAAAAAAGGCAAAAAAGAACAGTATGCATTTACCGAAGACCAAAAAGATCTTCTGGTTGAAGAATATGGAACAACAGGTGTTTATGTGCAGCGATACAAGGGTCTTGGTGAAATGAACCCGGAACAGCTTTGGGAAACCACCATGGATCCAGAGGCAAGAACATTGACCAGAGTAAATATGGTAGATGCCGCCGCTGCAGATCACACATTTACAGTATTGATGGGCGACGATGTAGTAAGCCGTCGTAAATTCATTGAACAAAACGCTGACCAGATCAACCTGGATGATCTTGATATATAGTTAAGGAGTCTCATGTCCGAGAATACAAGTTTCGGTACTGTCATAGATGTTGACGTCAAAGACAAAATGGAGGAAGCGTACCTCGAGTACTCCATGAGTGTTATTATTTCGCGTGCCCTGCCGGATGTGCGAGATGGCTTGAAGCCGGTTCACCGTCGTGTGTTAACCGCAATGAACGATCTTAGCCTTTATCCCGGCAAACCATACAGAAAATCTGCAAAGATTACTGGTGACACCACAGGTAACTATCACCCTCACGGAACTACAGCTGTTTACGATACAATTGTTCGTATGGCACAGGATTTCAGCCTTCGGTATCCTCTTATCGATGGTCAAGGAAACTTTGGCTCAGTAGACGGAGATTCGCCAGCCGCCGAGCGTTATACAGAAGCGCGAATGACAAAAATATCGACAGATATTTTGCGTGACCTGGATAAGGAAACCGTTGAATTTATTCCAAACTACGATGGCTCAAGAATGATGCCTGCGGTCATGCCGTCA
>JABIBH010000349.1 GCA_018652925.1 bacterium
ACTCCTGTTCAAAGATACTACCGGGTTTGGAGTTGAAAGAGGATCCGGTGCAATTGTAATTCCTCCTGCAGGTGGAACTTTCCGCCCAGACGGTGGCAGGTTTGCTCACATTGCTGGTCGACCATACAGAATGAACCACGCTCAGCTGCAACAGAATGTCGTATTTATTCTGGAAGATTTATTCGGTGAACCCTACTCACCAATATCTGCAGTTGAAGTGCCAGTTGGTCGTGCTCAATTGCTTGGCAACTCACCAAACCCATTCAACCCGATGACTGAAATCAAGTTCAGTTTGCCAGCGCGGGGGGATGTTGAAATCACAGTTTACGATATCGCAGGGCGCAAAGTTCGCAACTTGCAAAGCGGTGAATTCCCTGCCGGTGTGAGTAGTGTGAGATGGGATGGCACCAGCAACAATGGTAACTCAGTTTCAAGTGGAACTTATCTGGTCAGATTATCTGGCGATGGTTTTGCTGATACCAGAAGTGTGATGCTGGTAAAATAAATTCCCCACGTGGGGAAAATTTGAAATGACAGCGGCTCCTTGATTGGAGTCGCTGTTTTTTATTGAACTGTCAGGTGAGCTACAATTGTATCGGCAGACAAATCAGCACCACACGCCCATTCAATGAAGTAGCCACCATTGCGAACCTGGTTAAATGCATTGATGTTTTTTAATTCAACAAAAGCTTCAAGATCCAGGTACGGCTTTACATCAAATACACCGCTACTACCATCGTCAAAGACTACTGAAATAGTAAAGTCTGGATTCGGTTTTATTTCATTGATTTTCATTGGTCCAGTCCTTTGATCTTGAATGGAGTTTTGCCGTTTACTGCAAGAGCCCAGTCTGCAATCAGGTCATCCTTGTGAATTTCAATCCAGGCAACAACTAGTTTACCTTTTTTAGATGGTATTGATCCTGCAAGCAATTTACCATCTGGAATAGAATAAACTGCTGTATCGCCTTGATATTCAGCATGAATATGAGGCAGTTTATGTTTGTCGGTGTCCATGAAAAACATCCGAATCAAAATACCGTAGAACATTGAAATTGTTGGCATGAGAATCACCTTAGCTCAGACAAATCTCATAGAAACAGTGTAAAATCAATTACTGACAGTGTCAAATCGATTGTCCTGGAATGTATTAATGGAAGTAATATTTGAAAGAGAGCAAAAGTTGAGCCGCATAAGCATCGAACTGCTATCCTGTTTCTCTGCAATGCGAAAGAGTATTTAACAGAGAATGTTGATCAGGATAATTGCTACCAGCAGATGTCAGGTTGTGAAGTCGATGGAAACAGTAGGTGACACCTTGCTGGTAAAAATAGAATTCCAAACGTTTGGAATTTTGAACTAGCTCTTCCAAACAGCAGTAAAATTGATTAAACTCCAGTCCGCAAAGGCTGGAGTTTTTTCATTGGAGTTATGATGCTCAAAGAACTGGTTACACGGAACAGAAGCTATCGGCGGTTTGACCAGAATCACTCAATTTCCAGAGAACAGCTGGTTGAACTGGTAAACTTGGCCAGGCTTTCTGCATCGGCACGTAATAGTCAGACTCTAAAATATGCTCTGTCTTGTGATGCTGAACTCAATGCTGAAATTTTTGATTGCCTTGCGTGGGCTGGTTATCTGACCGATTGGGCTGGGCCTGAAGAGGGGCAGAGGCCATCGGGTTACATTGTGATTCTGCATGACCCGTCCATATATCCTGAAGCTGGATGCGATCACGGGATTGCGGCGCAATCAATGTTGCTGGGCGCTGTTGAAATGGAGCTCGGCGGATGTATGATTGGCGCAATCAAGCGTGATAAATTGAAGCAGATAATGTCGATTCCAGATGGCCTGGACATCGAACTTGTAGTTGCGTTGGGTAAACCTGCAGAAACTGTTGTGATTGATCCGGTGACCGATGATATTAAGTACTGGCGTGATGAAAACGATATTCACCATGTTCCCAAACGTTCGCTCGAGGAAATAATTCTGTGAAATGGTTGTTGTTATTTTTAGCTTTGCCTGTTTTTGCTGCTGAACCACCAACGGTTGTTTCGCTGGCTCCAAGTATTACCGAAATAGTTTATGCAGTTGGGGCGCAATCGCAGTTGCAGGGCGTGACCAACTGGTGCAAATATCCTGAAGGAGCAAAGCAGAAACCTAAGGTTGGTGGGCATATTGATCCATCGTTGGAGCGAATTGTTGCAATTAGTCCCGACCTGGTAATTATTGAAAAAGCGAACGCCGATATCGTTGCCAAATTGCAGGAATTGCATGTGAATTTGCTGATTGTCGAGCATCGGAATGTTGCTGGAATTATGGAATCGATTCTGCTGATTGGTGATGCATGTGGAAAGCCATCGCAGGAACTTTATGATTCCTTGCAGAAACGTCTGGACGCTGTTCAAAATAAAGTTATCGCAGAATCTGTGCCTGCAATGGTGATTGTTGGCAGGACTTTTAGCAACGGTGAGATCATTGAACCGTTTGCAGCATCGGGAGGAACATTTCTGGGAGAACTGCTTGCTCTTGCTGGTGGCGTTGATGCAACAGGTGAGGATGCAATAAAATATCCGATGCTTTCTCGTGAATCACTTTTACGTCTGCAACCTGAAGTTGTTTTTGATCTTGCTCCTGAATTTGCCGGGAAAATTTCCGAACTTGAAAAAGCGTGGGAAAGTTTTCCAAAAACTCGCGCAGTGATTATTGTCGATGACGCACCGCTGATTCCAGGACCCAGATTTGTAGAAACTGTTGAACTTTTCGCCCGGGAATTACACCCGGAAATAGATTGGTAATCGATGCCCAAAGCGTTGGACATAAAACATCTCAGACTGACTATTGACAATAAAGATATTGTCAGCGATGTCTCACTTGCCGTTGACCCTGGCGGTTATCTGGCAATTGTTGGTCCCAACGGCGCAGGCAAAACATCGATCCTGAAATGCATTGCAGGAATTCACAACTACACGGGCAGCATCGCAGTTGCCGACAATAATCTGGCCGATCTGTCTGCAAAAAAACGAGCGCAACGGATAGCTTATGTTCCGCAGGCTGGCGGCAGGACCGCTCCGTTTACCTGCAGAGAACTTGTGGCAATGAGCAGGTATCCGCACAAGACTGTGATGTCGGGAATTTCAAAAAGAGACGCTGAAATTGTCGATGAAAAAATGGAGCTCACAGCTATTGCCGGATTTGCGGATCGTCAGTTGGACACATTAAGCGGAGGAGAGCGGCAGAAGGTGTTTCTGGCAGCCGCTCTTGCTCAGGAAGCTGACCTGTTATTGCTGGATGAACCGACAACTTTTCTGGACCCGTCAACTCGATACGAAATGCGCAAATTATTGAAGCAGATAAATCGCAAACTGGGTGTAACCGTTATTGAAG
>JABIBH010000350.1 GCA_018652925.1 bacterium
GTCATACTCAGTCCTTAATAGAGGCTGCTGAAACAGACCGAAAGAACATGCTTGTCAGTGAAATTAATGCCAACAAGCTTGCTCAAGCCAAAGAAGAGATACAAGTAGCGTTGGAAAAAGCAGATATTGCCAACAAAACCAAAAGTATGTTTTTGGCTGCAATGAGCCATGAGATCAGAACACCACTGACATGTGTAGTAGGGTTTGCTGACTTGTTGTCGATGCCTGGAATAGATGCCGAGAGAACAGCACAATTTGCTCATAATATCAAGGATAGTGGCCAGGTTCTGATGGGCCTGATCAACAATGTTCTGGATCTTTCCAAAATTGAAGCTGGTCGTATTGTACTTGAACATATTGATTTTGATTTACGCCATTTGCTTTCAGAAATTAAGTCAATTTTCAGCATGACTGCTAGCGAGAAGAAGCTCGACCTGATTTTTGACATCAGCGATAAATTGCCAGAAACTCAAACTGGTGATCCCACTAAAACCAGACAGATTATGATGAATCTGGTAGGCAACGCGATGAAATTCACAGCGTCAGGGAATGTAACAGTAAAAGTGGATTACATTGTAGATAACCAGCTTGAAATAACAGTTTCTGATTCAGGTTTTGGTATTCCGGAAGATCAATTGCCTCATATTTTCGATGCATTCTGTCAAGCGTCACCCGAGACTACCCGCAAACATGGTGGCTCTGGCCTTGGCTTGGCCATTACTCACAAACTTGTTGAATCGATGGGTGGAGAGATCTCTGTTGAAAGTACTCCTGATATTGGAACTACTTTCAATTTGACACTTCCAAACAGCTAATTCGTTCCAATTTGCAATGCTCCATATAACCTACAGGGAACTATAGGAACTCATGAGTTGTTACATGCCATGTTATCGGTATGGAACAGCTCTTGCAGAGTTTCTGTATACCCGCTCCTGTCAACTTAACTAAGGTTCAGATGGAGCTTTACCGCCGGAGGCCATGACTACTTTTCTGGTAATTGGAGTTGTTCGGAGCGGGAATCTTTTTAACCATTGCAATAAATGGTAAATTCTGTATTCTGTAATCAATGCCACCAATCACTCTTGCACACAGGAGGTTCCACATGGTGAGTACCGCTTCCGGGGCGAAACTATCAATTTGGCCCGAAGAGATTCTCAAGCTTCCCAAAGTCGAAATTCCAATTTCCGGTGTAACCGGCCACATTCTTAAGAACAGCGAGAAACAAGTTGTCTTCTTCCATTTTCCGGAAGGCACAACTGTTCCTGATCATAATCACAGTGCTCAATACGGGTATCTGGTCACAGGTGAGATGACGCTGGAAATCGAGGGCAGAACAGAACTTCATTCAGCCGGGGATAAATATTATATCCCTGCAGGAGTGAAACATAGGACATCTTTCAGCAAGGATTCTTTCGTGATTGATATGTCCAGTAATCTGGATCGTTACTAATATTCAACCAGGTCCTTGGCTCTTTATTTAGGGCCAAGGACTATTTCGTATCTATTATCACCGGTCATATACTTTTCTGCACAACGGCGCACTTGCTCAGGTGTCACACTCTTCAATTCATCGATATAATCTTCCAGTTCAACCACGCCTCTGCCATATAGCACATCCAGTGCACATCGACCTGTTCTGGAACTGTTGGATTGCTGTGAAATCAACATATTGCCAATAATCTGGTTGACTGCGCGATTGAATTCCTGGTTGCCAGCAGGGGTAGTTGCAATTTTATTGAGTTCATCAATCATGGTTGTTGTAGCTTCTTCAGTGGTTTTGGGATCAGTTAGAATGTATCCAACAATCATGCCTGGTCCAAACCCTGCCACTGACTGCAGCCCAGAACTGTAGCATAACGATCTGCGGTTACGCAGAGCCTCAAAAAGTCGGCCACTTTGACCGTTAAGCAAACTGCGCAGTACTGCCAGAGGAGCTCTATCGGAGTTTGGTGAGTCTTGACCAGGCCAGGCAATCAGCACAACACTTTGACGAATGTCTTTTTCGATAACTCTTCTGACCGTACCAGCTGGCTGTCTGATATTGGTCAGATCACCAATAGCTGGCGGTTTGCGAGTTGGCA
>JABIBH010000351.1 GCA_018652925.1 bacterium
AAAAGCGGCATCATTGCACGCAAGCTTGCAGCCACTCTTACTTCTACGGGAACTCCAAGTCATTTTATACATCCCGTTGAAGCGATCCATGGAGATCTGGGTATTGTTCGCAGCGGTGACGTGATGGTTGCAATAAGCAGAAGTGGTAACAATCCTGAAGTTACTGGTCTGGTTGCTCTTGGCCGACATTTTAATATGACCCTTATCGCAATTACAGGCAATTCGGATTCTCAATTAGCTTCTGCCAGTGATATCGTTTTAAACTGCGCCGTAACCAGAGAAGCTTGCCCTTTAAATCTTACTCCAACAACAAGCACTACTGCTGCTCTGGTAACTGGCGATGCAATAGCAGTTGCTCTTTTGAAGCTCAGGCAATTTAAACCTGAAGATTTTGCAGCATTCCATCCTGGTGGAGTATTGGGCAAATCCCTATTAATGCAAGTTAGCGATTTGATGCATAAAGGTGATGATCTACCTGTCATTAATGTCGATGCAAAATTAAGAGACGCCCTTGAAGTTATTATCGACAAAAAATTAGGTGCAGTATGTGTCACAGACTCTTCCGGAAAGCTGGTCGGTGTTTGTGTTGATGGCGATGTGAAAAGACTTGTTCTGGCAAATAACAACGCACTTGATTTACCTCTTGATGAACTGATGTCTACCAGCCCAAGCACTATTAAACCAGATGAATTGGTTGCAACTGCATTAAGGGTTATGGAATCTCGTGAGGCTGGGCCGATAACTTCATTGGTTGTTGTTAATGACGCCAATGAGCCTGTTGGCATATTACATATTCATGATATTCTGCGCTCCGGGATTTATTAGAAGTGTCTGAACAGCTGCCATTATACAGACGAATCCGTCGCTCGGTTTATTATTTCCTGACTTTGTTAATATTGAAAATATTTCAGGTTATTCCTGATAAAACTGGCAAAGCTATTTGTCGATATCTGGTAAGGCTTGCAATCAAGATAAAGCCTGAATATCTGGAACTTGCCAGGCAGAATATGAAGTTGGCAATTCCTGATGAAGATCAAGAACCCTTGATTGCTGATATGATTTCCAGACTAGGCGACAATATCCACGATTCACTGCAATTACCGAACAATCTTAATAATCTTTTGCAGTCAGTATCTTGTAATCAGGATGTTGTCGATAGATTGCAGGAAGGCGGGGTGCTAATCCTGACAGGGCATTTTGGTTGTTGGGAATTACTCGGTGCATGGCTTGCTGAAACTTGTGACGGATTGACTGTAGTAACTGGAACAATTCATAATAAACCTGTCGATGATCTGGTTAACCGGCAGCGCAGGGATAGAGGTATTACTCCTGTTAGAAGGGATGGCGATCTGCGCCCAATAATTGGAGCATTAAAATCAGGTAGTGCTGTTGCCGTGCTTATGGATCAGAATAATCCTGTTGAGAATATGATGATTCCATTTTTTGGAGTGCCAGCTCCAACATCAGTTGGATTTGCCAAGCTTGCAATGAAGTATAAAGTACCAATATTACCACTTTCCATTAAAAGAACTGATTTCGGTTTTGATGTAATTGCAGGTGACTTGATTGATATAAACCGTTATTATGAAACCAATGATGCTGTGGGATTGTTGAAAGAATGCAATCTGGCGCTGGAGAAAATGGTTTCCAGTAATCCTGCAGAATGGGTTTGGTTTCACCGTAGATGGGGAATTAATTGAACAAGTTGTTTTACCTGCTGTTATTTTTATTAACTCTGAATTTTGGCTGCGCTGAGTTTGAAGATCAAGAAGTTAAAGCTGTGCCAGTTGGCTCACCACCTGATCAGGAGTTGTTTGATTATGTGACAACCGAGACTGAAGATGGTGCAAAAAAATGGGTCTTAACAAGCGACAAACTGCAAAAATTTGCTGATAGTGATGATGTTCAACTCTTTGAATTGAAAATGGAATTTTTTGATAACGATGAGCTGACTTCTACAATCACTTCCCGCAGGGGCAAGGCCAACCTGGCCAGCGGGAAATTATTTGCCTGGAATGAAGTTGTTGTAATTTCTGAAGATGGTCGTAAGCTGGAAACAGAAGAACTTCATTACGATGATGAATCTGGTTTAATTGTGAATGATGTATTTGACAGGTTTACCAGAGGCTTTGATGTAATGACCGGGTACGGAATGGAAGCTACACCTGAACTGGATTATTTTGAGTTGAAAGATCAAGTAAAAGCTTTTGTTATTTCTGAAGACGATCAGAAGGAGTCTGTTGAATGAGCCAGGAAAATGCTCAGATACTAGCTTGCTCGGGAATTCGCAAAGTTTATCGCGGCCGAGCTGTTGTTGATGGAGTTAATCTGAAACTAAGGCAGGGTGAAGTAACTGGATTGCTTGGCCCCAATGGAGCTGGTAAAACTACTTCATTCTATATAATTGTCGGATTCATCACTGCAGATGCTGGTAGTGTAACTTTGAATGACGAAGACATTTCTTCGTTGCCAATGTACAAAAGAGCTCGACTTGGTATTGGATATTTGCCTCAAGAGTCATCGATATTCAGGAAATTGAGTGTTGAAGACAACATTATGGCAATTCTGGAAACTTTGAAGTTGGATAAAGGCCAACGCCAGGAACGACTGGAAAGCCTTCTTTCAGAAATGCGTATTGATCACGTTCGTAAGAACATGGGCTTTGAACTTTCAGGTGGAGAACGACGGCGGGTCGAAATTGCGCGAGCACTGGTAACAGAACCAAATTTCATGCTCCTGGATGAGCCGTTTGCGGGTATTGATCCAATCGCAGTTGCAGACCTTCAAAAAAGTGTTGTGAATCTGAAAAGTCGTGGCCTGGGTATACTGATTACGGACCATAATGTGAGAGAAACACTCAGTATTACAGATCGTGCGTATATTATGTATGATGGTAAGATTGAGCTTTCAGGTACAGCAGATGAGATTGTTACCAACAAGAAGGCAAAAGAGATTTATTTGGGAGAGTCATTCAAACTTTAGCAGGATGCTAAGTCGATATACAGGAGTACAATGGACATTAGAATGAAAATGCATCAGGGCATGTACCAGCAACAACGGCTGGTCATGACTCAAAGATTGCAGCAGGCATTGAAGCTGTTGCAAATTCCTACGCTCGAACTTGAGCAGGTGTTGCGACAAGAATTGCAGATAAATCCATTGTTGGAAGAGTATGATCCAGAGCAGGAAGACGTTCTGGATGAAGAGACTGAGGATGAGGAAGAAATCGATTGGGATGAATATTTCAGTGACGGGTTCAAGGATGGAACAAATGATCGAGAACCTGAAGATGAAGACAAACTTGAACGACCAACAGCTGCGGTTCCAACTGGCCAGGATGATTTAAATGATCAGCTGATAATGGCAGTCGATAATGAGTTGGATCGTAAAATCGGTAATTATCTGATTGGAAGCCTTGGTGACGACGGTTTCCTGACTTGTCCATTAAAAGAAGTAGCTGCTTATTGTGAGACAGAAATAAAAAGGGTAGAAGCTGTTCTTGAAATTTTACAGGGGTTTGACCCTCCAGGAATAGCTGCACGCGACTTACAGGAATGCCTCTTATTACAGTTGAATGCAAAAGGGCTTTCAGATTCTATAGAAGCTGAGGTTATAAAAAATCATTTTGAAGATATCAAAATGCGTCGTTTTGCAGAAATTTCCAGGGCACTGAAAATTACTCCACTTGAAGTTCAGGAAATTGCATCCAGAATTGGTGAGCTTGATCCCAAGCCTGGTATGAGTTCGATTTCCGATGGTGCTGAATATATAACTCCAGATCTTCTGGTAGAAAAAGTCGGGGACGAGTATGTGTGTACTCTGATCGATAACAACATACCAAGGCTCCGGGTCAGCAAAGCATATGATAAATTGGCCAAGGGAAGTCCTGGATTTGATCGTGACGATGTTAAATTCATTGACGAAAAACGGAGTTACGCTGAATGGATAATCAAGACAATTGAACAGCGTCGCAGAACTATGATTAATGTAATGGAATCTATTGTAGAAAAACAATCCGACTTTTTTGAACAAGGTCCATTGGGCTTGAAGCCTTTGACACTACAGCAGATTGCGGATAAAATTGACATGCATGAGTCAACGGTTTCCAGAGTTACGAAACAAAAATATGTTCAGACACCAAGGGGCGTTTTCCCTTTGAAATATTTTTTCTCTGCTGGACTCGATTCCAATGTCGGTGAAGATGTTTCCTCGAAAGCCGTGCGCCACATGATAGAAGAAGTGATTGCCTCAGAAAATCCTGAGAAGCCACTTTCTGACAAGAAGATCGTAGAAATTCTGGCTACGCGTGGAACAAAAATTGCACGTCGTACAGTAGCAAAATACCGTGAGCAGTTGGGTATTCTAAATGCCCGAATGCGCAAACAATATTCTTAAATCGGGTAGACCCCCCACAGGAGGCAGTTATGCAGTATGAGATTCATAGCCGACATTTTCATCTTGGTGACGAAATGAAGGAAGACATAGTCAAGAAACTGGATAATCTGAAAAGGTATAGCCCTGATGAACCAATCAGTTCTCGGTTAACATTGACTTTTGAAGGTGGTCGCTTCGAGGGTGAGCTGTCAATGAATCTGAAGCAGCATCAATGCCATGCCCGTGTTACTCATTCAGAGCCAGAAGGCGCTGCTACTTTAGCTATTGAAGGCGTTGAGCGTCAACTCCGTCGTTATAAAGATAAAATGAAAGACCACAGGGGCAATGCTGATGGTGGCCTTGGCCAGGCTATGGGGGCAGATTTTTCCAGTGAGGACACATCTGAAGAAGATGATAATTTCATGCTCACGAGTATGACTGAAGAGATTGCTACTGATCGATATAACTCTTCTACTGACCCTTTCTTTATTTACCGCGATACCACATCAGGTGATGTGACAGTATTGTATCGCAAGGATGATGGAGAAGGTGCTGTTCTAAAACCAGAATAAGAGGGAGAGTTCAATTGTTGAAAAACTCCCAGGTCACTATACAGGATATTTATTCTGACCTGCATGAAACATTGAGCAT
>JABIBH010000352.1 GCA_018652925.1 bacterium
ATCAACAACGATATGATTGCTCACAGGTTTATTTACTGGTTCAGCTTCAGTTTCCGATTCTTCTTTTTGACTGCTGAACCTGCGATTTGCAGTTTTAGTAAGTCGTTCAATTTCGGAAACTATAATAGCTCTTTCCAGATCAAAAACAGCTGCTGCTTCATCAATCAACAACGATTGTCGAATCGGGTCACTCACTCCGGAAATTGTCTCCACTGCTGCACGAATCGCTCTTTCACGGCCTTCGCGGCCTTTTCCACTTTTAATGGCAAGATTGTTCAGCAAATCAAGATAACCGGATGAGTTGTGCAGCAGTTCACCTAGCTCTTCTGGACTATTCTGCTGCAGGAAATCGTCGGGGTCCAACCCGTCAGGTAACAATGCAATTTTTGGTTCAAGTCCTGCCTTTAGAGCAATTGATGCTGCTTTGATAGAGGCCTTCAGCCCAGCCTTGTCACCATCATAAAGTACATAAAGAGTTCTGCATCCGCGATGGAGGGCTTGAGCCTGCTCAACCGTAAATGAAGTTCCACATGTTGCAACACAGTTATTGAATCCGTGTTGAACAAGAGCCAGCAGATCAAGATAGCCTTCAACAAGAATCGCTTTCTTTGCTCTTGCCACTGGAATCCTGCTAACTGAATATCCGTACAATAAAGCACGCTTGGTGAAATAACTGCTTTCCCTGGAGTTAAGATACTTTGGCTCTCCGGGACCAATTATTCTTCCACCAAATCCAGCAATCCTTTGTGCAATATTGCGAACAGGAAAAATTATCCGATTTCTAAAATAAGTAAACGGCTGGTCATAGTCGCCCTGCATCAGCAGGCCAGTCCTTACGGCAAGCTCCAGAGAAACACCTTTAGCTTTCAGCTTTTCTCCAAGCCACTGTGATCCACCAGGGGCAAATCCGACATCATATCTGCGCAATACTTCTTCACTGAATCCGCGGTCAATCAAGTACGCTCTGGCTTCTTTTCCCGAGTCACTCCAAAGTTCCTGAACCCACGCATCAGAAGCTGCTTCCAGTGCTCGGAACCATGCCTGTCGTTCACCTTCAGATTCATCGTTATCAGTTAAATACTTGGCTAAATCAATATTTAGTGGTCTGGCCAGAACTTCAAGAGATTCAGGGAATGAGAGACCCTGCAGGTTCATAAGAAACGAGATTACATCGCCGCCTTCGCCACAGCCAAAACACTTGTAATACTGTTGTTGAATATTTACATGAAAGCTTGGAGTTTTTTCTTTGTGGAATGGGCAACAACCCTTAAAAGAGGATCCAGAAGGCTTGAGAGAGACATACTCCCGCACAACGGAAACGATGTCAGTCTCTTCCTTGATACGCGTTACGATATCGCCAGGCAATACGGGTGACATCGGGGCGAATCCCCCCTCATTGTGTTGTTTTTCCAGATTGATACGATTTGTTAATATATCCTATATCTGCCTATTTGTCAAACATTTAGGCCAATTTCACTATCGTCATTCCCTCTCCACCCCTGTTTAGTGGAGCATGTTCAAATGCCAGAACCCTGCTATCTTTCCTGAATTTATCATGTAGAAAAAACCTCAACCGGCCTGTTCCTGTACCATGAATAATTTCCAATTCTTCCAAACCAGCCACAACTGCTCTATCGATAAACAGATCAACGGCATCCCATGCTTCTTCAGTTGTAAGCCCTCTTAAATCAATTTCCGACCTGGCTTGAACATCAGATAATGAATGGGTCCCGGCTTTGATTACTGTTTTTCGGGAGCTCTGCCTGTTTTTTACAACTACAGCATCTTTGATTTCAACACTCATTCTCATACCATCGGATTCAATTGTCAGGCGATTGTTTCTGGATTCAATAACTTCACCTTTGAGATGGAGATGAGGGACTTCTACAAAATCACCTTTTACAATTTTATCCAGTTCATCTTCAGCAATATCTTCCCCAGGAAGGGTGTCCTTAATATTTTCAAGAACTTCTTTTGCATCGACGACACTCTTTTTGCTTGCTGCTGATTCCTTGATTGTCTTGACTGCAAGCTCAAGATTGCGTCTCGATTCTTTAATAAAGCGTTCCCCTTCAGCTCGTGCTTCAGCGAGAACCTTTTTGCGCTCTTTGTTAATATCGGCAAGTTGTTGTTTCAGTTTTTCAGAAGCAGTTGATAATTCTCGCTCTTTTGAAGCAGCTCGCTGATTTGCCTCAACAAGCTCTCTGTTGCGAGTACTTAGTTCAGTCAAAAGTTTTTCAACCTGCACTCTGTCATGACCCAACAGGGCAGCAGCTCTGTCAATCATTTCACCAGGCAATGACATTCTCCTGGCGATATCAAAAGCATGACTTCCACCAGGGATTCCAACACGAATTGAAAATAGAGGCAGCAAGGTGTCCTCATCAAAATCCATTGCGGCATTTACCATTTTGGGGTGATCGTTAACTGATGCTTTCAACAGTCCATAATGAGTTGTAGCGAGAACGGTCGCACCTTTTGCAGCAAGAGCATCCAACATCACATAAGCAAGCACAGAACCTTCATCAGGATCAGTGCCACTGCCAAGTTCATCACACAGCACAAGAGTTCTATCGTCTGCAAGCTTGATGAAGCTGCTCATATGCTCCAGATGGGCCGAGTAACTGCTCATTGAGCGTGCTATCGATTGTTCATCACCAAGATCGACAAACAGCTGGCTGAACAGTGGCAGTTCTGTCTGCTCGCCTGAGGGAATGTCCCACCCACATTGACCAAGCATCGCCATCAAAC
>JABIBH010000353.1 GCA_018652925.1 bacterium
GCATCATCACGGTAGTAAAGCATTGCGCTTGTTACACCAATGTCATCAACAATATTAGCTGCAACTACGATAGGGTCTGCGGCTTCGCCAACCCAGCTCAAAGGAGCAACATTGGAAATAACTGGAGCGGTATCACCGGCTGGGTTTTCAATAACACAACCTTGATATCCGGGTTTTAACTGAATTCCGTCATAAACAGTACAAGGGGATTTAACGCCATAAATATCACCAACTGCAACTGCACCAATAGTTATTTGAGTGTCAGAGTCGATATAAACGTAAACAGAGTCAGCTCCATCAAATATAGTAAAATTATTGCTTCCAACTTCACTTACTTCACCAACTGTATAAACGTAGTTTCCTATCCACTCGTAGTCGCTAATAAGTGCACCAATTGCAACTTCAATAGGATTGACCTCTGGGCCAGAACTCATATAAACAATATTAGTAGGGGCAATGTCAAGCTCTATGCCATTAAAGCTCCCTACAACACCAGTTACCTGAACTACATCACCAAGAACTAGTGGCGGCGAACCCGAATCAAAAAATTGGATCCCACCTGTTGCATCCTGAATGTAGTGAGTTCCACCGTTGAACCTACCTTTTTGAATATAAATGGCACCTTCAACAGTAACAACTTGTCCGACATAAGGACTGGCTGGGGCGCCTGTAACCGGATCGTAGTTTTGAATGTCACCAATGTCCGTAATCTGGGCAAAGGCTGCGCCAGACAGAACAAGCATCAGTGCTACTGCACCGTAGATTATTCTCTTCATAGTTTTGCGTCTCCTCAATAAAATTTGCTTCAACAGAAGTTGCGTTAGCCGAATTTACCTAACACATAATTCATTTACTTTGTCAAGAGTAGGCCACCGAATGTGGAAGATGAATCAACTGGCATTATTGCCAATGTGTTAACTCTGAACTATATCACTTTACAATATGATTGTCTACCATTTTATCAAAAAAACACATTTTTGTAACTTATTGTTACTAAACCAATAGTGACTTCCCAGTCATTTCTTCAGATTGTGCCAAATCGAGCAATTCCAGGATTGTTGGAGCGATATCAACAAGCCCTGATTGTCCATCTCTAATTTTGCGCCCGTCATTCCCAATTACCACAAATGGAACTTCATTTAGAGAGTGATTTGTCAGTACATTTCCATCGACAGAAATCATTTCTTCACAATTTCCATGGTCAGCAGTTAGTAGCATTGTGCCGTTTGATTTCAAAAGCTCTGCCACTATTTCCGACAGCAAACCGTCGAGTGTTTTAAATGCTGAAATTGCAGCATCCAAAATGCCAGTATGCCCAACCATGTCGCCGTTTGCAAAATTAACAATTATTAAATCGTGGTGATTGGCCCTGATTGCATCGATAACATTATTTGCCACTTCCCTTGCGCTCATCTCTGGTTGCAAATCGTAGGTTGCAACATCAGGAGAATTTACAAGCTTTCTCTCTTCGCCCTCATACGGTTCTTCAATGCCACCATTCATGAAATAAGTTACATGAGCATACTTTTCAGTCTCTGCAGTTCGTAAAGTGGTCATTCCATTTTTTTGCAACACCTCAGCAAGAATATTTTTATGTTCTTGAGGTTGGAACAAAACCGGCAATTTCAACGATGCATCATAAGTAGTCATGCAGAGATAGTCTATTGCTGGCCTTACTGGTCTATCAAATCCATCAAACACATCCCTGGTGAAAGCCCAGGTCAGCTCACGAGCACGATCTGCTCGGAAGTTCCAGAAGAAAACAGCATCGCCATCTTCTATCAAGCCAAGCTCCGAATCAATTATATGAGGCTCCATGAATTCATCGGTTACACCATCAGAGTAAGAGTCTTTTATTACCTGCTCTGCGCTTTGTCCTGTTTCAGCTTTACCTTCAACCAGCATTTTCCACGATTTATTAAGCCTGTCCCACCGCTTATCCCGGTCCATAGACCAGTACCTGCCTGAAACTGTCACTATTTTACCAGCACCAATTTCATCAAGCCTGCCTTGAAGGCCCTGAATGTAACCTAGACCGCTATTTGGGTCAGTATCTCTGCCGTCAAGAAAAGCGTGAATGCAGATTTCTTTTACTCCAGCATTTTTTGCAGCTTCAACAATTTTATACAGATGATCTGTGTGCGAATGAACGCCACCCGGAGAAACAAGACCCAGCAAATGCAGCTTGCCCTTCAGGTTTGAAACCAGCTCCTGCCACTGTGCTTTTTTTGCAAATGTGCCATTGTCAAAACTTCTGGAAATCCTGACCAGATCCTGATCGATAATTCGACCGGAACCAATAGTAAGATGCCCAACTTCACTATTTCCCATTTGCCCAGCTGGTAAGCCAACTTCTAACCCACTGCACTGCAAGGTAGTCCACGAGTATTTCTTAAAAAGGGAGTTATAAAAAACAGGGTTCGAAAGTGCAACGGCATTACCGTTGGTCTGAGCTGACGATCTGTATCCAACACCATCTAAAATACATAAAACAAGCGGGTTTTTAGCCACAACAATCCTCCTGTACAAGTAACTTGAAATATTAAAGTAATATAATGTGAAATATTTGGCTATAACTGTTGATTCGATTTGGCAAATATGTCACAATGCGGCATCTGTCTCGAAAACTAATTTTAACCGGAGGTCTCTCAAATGCATCGTTTTCTTGTCGTTGCTCTTTGCTTGTTCATAGCAGGCGGAGCTTATGCAATCGATCTTGGATCAACAGCCCCTGAAAAAGGC
>JABIBH010000030.1 GCA_018652925.1 bacterium
CGACCCTGAAGCTAAAATCACAAAATACGAAAAAGAACAATCAAAACAGGCTCTAAGCAATATCACATTCGCATATGAAAATGCATTTAAGAAAAATTTAATTGAAGATCTTGAAAAACTTGTAAAAAAATATGAACCGATAGCCCTTGAAAAGAAAAAACAATTCGAAGCCGAAGAGAAAAAAGCCACAGCCCGCAAACCTCAACAGGCAAAATCATCTCCAATCGTTAGGCGACCTGATTATTCAAAGACCCCTTACGGAAAATCACAATACGGAAAATCCAGTTATGGGGATTACTCATCTTATTATGACGACTATGGAAACTATCCTTACAACAGCTATTATGACGACTATAATTACGACAGCAGACCATACAAGAAAAAAGATAGTTCATCGCCACAAGGTGGTATTACCAAACCAACTGAAAAACCAAAAGAAAAAGAAATAGACCCAGAAGAAATCAAAGAAAGCAAAAAACTTAAAAAACACATAAAAGAAATTTATCGCGAGTTTGTAGAAGATTTTGAAAAACTTGAAGAGACCCTTGAAGACAACAAAGACTTGATGGATAAATTTAGGTCATACCTTGGAACCATCGGTGATCCAAGTCCAGACTACAACACTCTGTTTAATGAGCTTGTGGCAAGACTGCAATCAATCTTGGCAATTTGAAAAACCCGATCGGTACCTTCTACCCTGCATCGCAAATTTTGCTCGATACACGGTTTTTCAACACTCTGCAGCCAGCTCAAATGCGCGATGGTATGGCTGAACTTGTAAAAACTGCAGTCATCGGTAATAAAACTCTTTTTAACGAGATTTATAAGAATCGCGGCAGCATTCAATCAAAGCCATTGCCTGAAAATTGGATAATCAAAGCTGCGAAAGTAAAAGCTAAAATTGTTGAAGCTGATTTCAGGGAAACAGGTTTGAGAAAAATTTTGAACCTTGGCCACACACTTGGTCATGCGCTGGAACTTTCACTTGGCATCAGCCACGGTCAGGCAGTAGCGCTGGGTATGGTTGCAGCGTGTAGAGTTGCAACTGCTCAAGGCTTGTGTAAAGAAAATGATACCAATAAAATTATCAATCTGATTGCAGCGTGCGGGCTTGAAACAACAAGCAGGGTTAACTACAAAAAAGCTGAAAAACTGATTCTCAACGACAAAAAAGCGGGCTGGGTACTACCACTTGGCATTGGTGCTGTTATCTGGGATCAGGAAGTAGATCTGCAAACTGCCATAGACGCAATAAGTCCCTGACTCCGTTAGGAACCAGGGACTTAACTAAAACTTACTTTTCAAACTTACTTGGCCATTACAACTTTCACTGTCCTGTGTTCAGAGCCAGCCTTCAGTCTGATTAGATAAACACCGGCTGCTGCCTTGGCGCCATTGTCATCTTTGCCATTCCAGACTGTAGTATGGCTGCCAACTTCCATTTCAGTTGCAACCAGAGTTTTCACTGAACGACCACGAGTGTCATAAACAATCAGTTCAACTGGTCCAGCAACTGGCAGATCAAAGCTGACTGTAGTGCGTGGGTTGAATGGGTTTGGGGCAATAGAAGTTACTGCCAATCGAGCTGGTGTGTCACCAACTCCAGTAGCGCCACTTCCGCCCATTTTGGCAGAGTAACCGCCAATCAGGCCATCGTTGTTTACTGCCACAATGTAGTAATATCCAGAGTGAGGATTGCTGTCCAACCAGCTTGCTCCAGGATGTGAAACTGTTGCTACAACCAATCCTGCTGAAGGAATAAATCGTTCAGCAGTTCCAGCATAGATTACATAGTTTGCTATGTCGCCTTCACTGTTTGGAGTCCACTCCAACAGTTTGCTGCTGCCGTCGACGGTCAAAGTTGCATCTGCAACAAAAGCAGGAGCAGAAGTTGCTGCACCAGGGCCGCCTTTGACGCCAATATTTGCGCAAGAGCCATCAGGGTCAGGGCAAGTATTGTCCGGGTCACCGCCATCAAGGCAAGGTGAGTGCAGAAGCAGCTCGTAATTAATATCTAAGTTCGGGTCAACAGCAATGTCATGTGCACCAGCTGTATAACCTTCATAGGCTTGACCTGTATTGTTGTAAACATTGTTGTAATCTAAATTAGTATTGGTAGCTGAGCCAGCAATGCCACCACCAATATTACCCATTACAATATTATTTCTAAACAGAAGTGAGCCATCGCCAACAGCAAAAACGCCTGCACCGATATCAGTACCCTCATTGTCAAGGAACAGACAGTTTTCAATGATACCTTGATCAATGCTTGTTACCTTGATGCCAGCACCAACTCCAATTGTGCTGTTTCCAGCGACTGTCACATTGCGCATGGTGATATCACCACAATCGCTGCATAAGCCACCGCCGTTACCGTCGCCTGATGCATTATTGCTGATAACACAGTTACTCAATTCAAGCGAACCACAACCGGCGAATATTCCTCCACCAGCATTAACTGATGTATTGCCGGAAATTATTGAATCAGACATACGAACTGTTGATGCACCGACGTACAGGCCTCCGCCCTTATAACATTCACTGTTATTTTGAATTGTGTTGTTTATAAGTTGAGCAGAGCCTCCGGTGATGTATATCCCAGCACCGTTATTATTTAACCCGATAGAGTAGCAACTGTTGTCAGTGAAAACATTATTTTGAATCAAAGCATCGGTACAATCCAGAATAGCCAGAGCGCCACCACTGGTAGCAGATCCACCAGTGAATGTGTTGTTGGTTATTTCTGGCGTAGCATTCAGAGCGAAAATATGACCACCCATACTGAAGCCCTGGGACTGGTCACCAGTGTTATTGGTGAATGTACAATTTCTGACAAATGGCGACGAATCTTTAATGAAAATTGCACCACCGTATCGACCAGTTTGAGGTTGATCAAAAATTGCACCCTGGCAATCGTGGAATTCAAAACCTTCAACTCCAGCATATGTACCAGCACCGGAAGTAAATCTCATACCACTGCTAAAACCACGAACCCTAGTTGGACTGCGACTGTCCCTAGTTGTAAAACTCTGGTCCCAACCACCGCTAAGTCTGACAGTCCA
>JABIBH010000354.1 GCA_018652925.1 bacterium
CTTTACTTGCAGATATAGATTCAGATTCTGTACTGGAACTAGTTGTTGCAAGTGCTACAAATAGATTGTCTGCTTTAATTGATGAAGAGTCTATTGGGGAACTTGTTTCAAGGCTCATGTTTTACAGGTTAACAGGAACTGATGAATTTACGAGTAAGTGGTCAATGTCCGGAGGCAGTTCAACAAGAAGTGGATTCCTTGTTGAAGCTGGCGACTCTGGTGATGGATTAATTGATCTGGAATCAGTTGTTTGCTATCCATCTCCATTAACATCGGGTACTTTATTTGTTAGAGCAGAATCGTTGGGGGAGTGTGACTTTCATGCTGTGCTTTACAACCTCGAAGGTGAGGAAGTTGCTCGTAGTGATGTACGAAATGTATCTGGTGTTGAACCAGTGGAAGTTGAACTCGTTGTTGACCATATCGCATCTGGGTTGTATGTGTGTCGTGTTATCGCCAGCGATGGTGATGTCAGTAAGGTTTTAGTTAAATCTGTAGCGGTTGCCAGATAGAAGGCAACCGAAGAGAGGAATAGAGATGTTTCGAAGTAAAGAATCTTTCATTGCATTGCTGATGTTAGTTGTAGTTGCGCTTCCATTTGTACAAGCTGAGGCTGGTGAGCCAGGTGAATCTGGTTTCCTTTCACTGCGTTTACCTGTGGGAGCAAGAGAAACGGCTATGGGTGGTGCAGGTGTTGCATCGGCAGCTGGAGCTTCAACAGTTTTCTGGAATCCTGCGTTAGCCGCATTTGAAGCAACAGGGACGGACTTGTTACTACAGCACCAGCGCTGGCTGGGGCTTTTTGATAAGGAAACATTGTTGGTGTCCCACCGTAATTCTTTGGGTAATTTTGGATTTATATTCTCTGGTATTTATTCTGATGATATCGGCCGTTACGGAGAAGAATCTGTGGGAATCCAGGAAGGCAGCTTTAACCCTTATCAGGTTGCGATTGGTTTGTCATATTCCAGAAATATTACTGATGCATTATCTGCAGGATTAACTGTTAAATTTTTGCATGAAGAAATTGATGTTTATGGTGGTAGTGGATTTGCTTTTGATTTTTCTCTTGCTCATAAAGCCATTGTTGATGGCTTATGGTTTGGCGCCTCATTGACTAATATAGGATCAGATATAACTCTGGATACTGAGCCATATAGATTGCCAACCGCTTTGAGAATTGGATTTGGTTATGATGTTCTTGGTAGTATGACTGTTGTTGGAGATGTGGTTGTTCCAAACGATGGCAATGAAAAGGCACATGTTGGAGCTGAGTACAGAATATTTTCAGTATTTGCTTTGAGAGCTGGGACCAAGATCAATTATGAATCCCAAGGTTTTACCGCTGGTGCAGGGTTTACCAGAGGGCAAATGATAGTTGGCTATGCTTTTGAAGATATGGTCAACGATTTAGATCCTTCACACCGTTTTTCTATAGAGATGCGATACTAGATATTAAACAGGGTCGGAGTCATCTGCAAAATCATGCAGACTGATCCGGCCCTCTTTCCACAGTCCGTAACTTTCTGATCCTATCCAGCTGCCAAGTGAGACCAGTTTCTTTTCCTGGTTCTCAATTATCATTGGATGATGGATGTGTCCCATAATCAGGATATCCCAGTGGTCATCAATAGATGCTAGTTTATTTTCTGCTTTCCTCTCAATTTCCGGAATTTCATCTCGCGAAGCTTTGCGGCTAGTACCACTGAGCCACTTGGAAAATAGATAGAGCAGTTCAGGGTGTAGTGATTTAGCCAGGAATATTCCAAGCCTGGTACGGACAATCTTGCGAAAGCCACTGTACAGGAAATCTTTTCCCAGTAAACCATCGCCATGAATTAAGCGAATGACTGTATCGTCTAAATGGATATTTTGTGCTTCTGCAGATTCGGGAGTGTTGTACCTTTTGTGAAAATAGGCAGCTGCCCAGATGTCGTGATTGCCACCTATGAATCTCAGTCTTGTTCCTGCAGCGCAGACTTCATCCAGTTTTTCAAGAATGGAATCATATCCACGAAGTCTGAAATGAGGGTAGTCAAACCAGAAATCGAAAATGTCTCCAAGAAGTATAAGCTCGTCAACTTGCTTGCTCATATCTAGAAATTTGAGGAAGCGTTCGACTTTGATTTCTTCTTTTTTGTTAGGCACCAGATGAAAGTGAGTGTCTCCAACAAAAAGGCACGTTTTAGATTTTTCATTGTACATAATTAGAACTTATTATATGAAATAACGTATTACGGCAAGAGGATTTTCTAAATAACTTGAGGGAGCAGAAAAAAATGTCACTTTTCGATGAAGTAAAACGCAATTTGGTTGAGTGGTATGGAGTAGCCGCAGACAAGACAGGAGTGGCTGCAAAGGTTGGGGCTCGTAAAAATGATATCTTTGGCATCAGCCGGGATATAGAACGTCAGTTCAGTGAGATAGGTGATATAGTCTATAATGGTATAGAGACTGAACGTTCAGACATTCTGGATGATCCTGTGTTGTTGGAACTTGTTGAAAAAGTGCGCAAGCTTGAAAAAGAGCTGGCATCCAAGCAAGCTGAAATTGTCGATATTAAAGCGACAGACAGTGAAATAGTTTCAGATGAAGTTGAAGAAATTATTGTTGAAACAATTGATGAGAAACCTGTTGACACTGAATAGTACTTTCTGATACAATCGGTTTCAGATTCTCTACACGTCAGCTTTGCCGGAGCTGGCAAAAAACTACCTACTTAAAATTTGCTGTTCTCAGTAACTGTATGTTTTTACCTGTTTATGCAGGTTGGTTTACCGGGTATATGCCTGATAATCCCAGTGAAAGTTGAGAAAGCATGAATGGAACGCACATACCACAGACTCATGAAAGATCCTTGGATATCTATTTCAGGGAGATTAACAGATTTGCGTTGTTGACTCGTGAACAAGAATCTGATTGCGCCAGAAAGATCAGAGAGGGAGACAACGAAGCTCTGGAATTGCTTGTGCAATCAAATCTCAGATTTGTTGTTACGGTAGCTAAAAAGTATATGTACCATGGGTTATCACTTTCAGATTTAATTAATGAAGGAAACCTGGGCCTCATAAAAGCGGCCACAAGGTTTGATGAGAAGCGTGGATTCAAGTTTATTTCCTACGCCGTGTGGTGGGTAAGGCAATCGATTTTACAGGCATTGCTTGATAGTGGCAGGATGGTTCGATTGCCACAAAATCAAACCGCAGTTTTGTTGAAGATTAATCGGTCCAGAAATAAGCTTGAAAGTAGTGGTGTTGATTCTCCAAATGCTGAGCAATTATCCAAGCATTCAGGAGTTGATATTAATCATGTCAGGATTGCGATAAAGCTGGGCGGGGCGATGGTACCTTTGGATGACACTGGTTCCCAGGACAGTGAAAGACCATTACTCGAAACAATTACTAATGATAATGATGCTACCACAGACCAAGGTGCTATGGAGAGAGTTCTTAAGGAAGATATCTTAAGCAGCCTTAGTTGTCTTACTCCTCGTGAAAAAGATATAGTTATTATGTACTACGGGTTGGGTCATGATGAGGCAATGACCTTGGAAGCAATTGGAAACACTCTTGGTTTAACTCGTGAGCGTATCAGGCAAATCAAAGAAAAATCGTTGGAAAAAATGCGCCAGCAGGTAGAGGTGTCTGCTCTTGTAGATTACTCATAGATGCCTGTATTGTAATGAGATTGACTTTTGGACTGTTTTGAGTATCTTTGTCGTCATCTGGCAATTGAAGATGACTTTAAACGGGGCACAATTTACTTGTTAAAGAAGAAATACAATTTTTTATACATCCCTCAGGATGAAAGCGTAACAAAACGTTTTTCTGTCAAATCTGCGACAGTTGCGTACGTGGCACTTGGGCTGTTCTGCCTGTTTTTAACTTCAGGATTATATTTCTACGGTTTGACTCAAGGCGTCAGCTGGCTACCTGGTGGTTCTGCTATTCAGCATGAGAACAGCAGGCTGGTTTCTGAGCTTAAGTTCCTTGGTGATCGTGTTGTTATGTTGAAAGATGCTATTTCAGCTTCGTATATGGTTCAGGAGCAAGTGGCGCTTGTTGCCGGGATTGACCCGATGGATGAAAATGTTCGGGAAGCTGGAATTGGTGGTAGGCAGCATGATGTTTCTGCATCTCCATCAAGTCAATTGCATCTGAGTCTGGATACACTGCTCAGACAGGCAAGAGTCCAGCGTAGTGGTTTTGAAGCTATTCTAGATACTCTAGATGCCAGAGAGTTGGTGCGAGGTCATATCCCAGCAATCAGGCCAGTTGATTCAGGTTGGCTAAGTTCCAGCTTTGGAAGACGTAATGATCCATTTACTGGAAAATCAAAATTTCACAGAGGCCTGGATTATTCAGTACCCACTGGTACTCCAGTATTAGCTACTGCAGATGGTGTAGTAAAATCAGTACGGCATGATCGCGGTTTTGGTAAATTAATCCGAATTGATCATGGCAATGGTGTAGTTACTACTTATGCTCATTTGTCAAAATGGAATATCAAGCAGGGTCAAGTAGTTAAGCGTGGTGACGTGATTGCTGAATCAGGAAACACCGGTCGCTCTACTGCTCCGCATATTCATTATGAAGTTGCTGTGAATGGCAGATATGTAAACCCCGGTTCGTTCGTAATTAATTAACAGCTTTTTTCTTAGTTTTCCGTTAATCTAGGTTGCACTGTAGCTTGTCTGTGGTACTTTCTATATTGTGGTTTTTGCTATGGTTCTCGATTAAGAAAGGCAGCTATGCTGGCAGTTTTTTTGCGTGCTTTCAAATATAATAATCCTCGATGCTTTTTTATAGTATCAATGTTACTGATTTCTTTATTTCAGGTATCTAAAGTTACGGCTTCCCCAGTAGTTGAAAAGGTAAGATTTTACACAGCCCCAGACCACACCAGAGTGGTTTTGGATTTATCCAGTGACAGCAAATATAAAGTTACTCGTTTTACAAACCCTGAAAGAATAGCAATAGATGTAATTGATGGTTCTTTTTCAAGTGATAAAACCATTTCGGTAAATGATGGTGTTTTATTCAGGGTTCGGAGAAACTCATTAAGTAACAAAGCACAGGTTGTACTTGATTTGACAGGGGAACTGTCGTTCAGAGATTTTGCTCTCAAGGCTGCTGGAGACAGGCCACATCGAATTGTTGTAGATGTTTATTCTGTAGCCGATAAGCCACAAATTAGTAAGCCAGAGAAAAATGAAAACATTATTACAGTAGTGATTGACCCGGGTCATGGCGGGATCGATCCTGGCTGTATCAAAAATGGAGTTAGGGAAAAGGATGTTGTCCTCAAGGTTGCTTACGAGCTGAAGCGAATAATAGATAAACAGAAAAACATGCAAGCTGTATTGACTCGTGATAAAGATTATTTCTTGAGTCTTTCAAAACGGTATAAAAAAGCTGAGGCTGTTGGAGGGGATCTATTCATATCCATTCATGCCAATTCCCATAAGAGCAGATCGTTAAGTGGAACTGAAGTTTTTATTTTGTCACTTGATAAGGCAACTGATGAAGAGGCACACAAACTGGCTGATTTTGAGAATGCTTCAGATTCTTTGGGATTGCCTCCTGGAAATAAATCAGATGATGATGTGGTGTCAATTCTGATGGATATGAAGAAAACACATATGGTAAATACTTCCAGTATTTTTGCCGACGAGATTTTGGGAGCAATTCGCAGGTCAAATGTGTTGTCGGTCAGGAGAGTCAAACAGGCGGGATTTGTTGTATTGCGTTCAACACTGGATATGCCATCAGTTTTGATTGAAACCGGGTTTTTAAGTAATTCAGGAGATAGAGCGATTTTGTCCACAACCGACGGGCAAAAGAAGATTGCACTAGCTTTGAATGAAGGTATAAGGAACTACTTGGGGCTTCCTGAAATTAAGCCTGCAAGGGCAGAGTGGTCACTTCGCTATAAAGTCAAAAGAGGTGACTCGTTATGGAAACTTTCCAGGCGACATGGAACCACTACTGCCAAGATCAGGGAAATCAATAACTTGAAGTCTGATAATATTATGATCGGGCAGAGAATTAAATTACCTGCAGGGAGTGGGAAGTAAATGAATAAAACGGCTCTGTAAATATTTTGTCTTGTTGTGTCATTGTTCATATGGATACAGGTTGCTGCTACACACAAAACAATGAGAGATATTTCAATTCCTTTGGAGCTGACTGGCCTGAACGATGGGTTGACTCTGGCAGGATCTCAGTGGCCTGATGTTATCTCAGTGAGAGCAACAGGAAGCAAGCTGGATTTTTTCCTTAACAGGTACTTTGGCAGGAATCTTGGTTTTGCGTCAGTTGATGTTTCTCATTTGGTATCGGGCACCAATGTCCAACAGCAAGTCTCATTCACAGACATAACTTCACCACTCAGTGAGCTGACAATAGTGCCCCCAGTTTGGTTGAATCTAATCCCTGATACGGTAGACTCTGTTGAAGTAAGAGTTGAAGCTGAATTTACTGGATTGCTTAATTCCAACATAATGTTTGTTGATAATCCGACCGTGGAACCAGAGTTCGTGACTTTAATAGGTCCATCGCGCCTGATGGTTGATGGACTTTTTGTTCCCACAGAGCCGATTGATCTTGCTCGGTTGAATAGTTCAGGTCCAATTACGCGTCGGCTGAAAATTCCATTTAAAGAGCTGCAATGCAATATAGATGTTGCTGTAATTTCAGTAGAAATTTCAACGTTGGGGCAGAAGACATTCAACCACATTCCAATTGTTGCTTTGAAAGATGCGAATTACGGGAATGTCATTGTAACTCCTCCGGTTGTTGATATCGTTATTGA
>JABIBH010000031.1 GCA_018652925.1 bacterium
GACCTTTGAACTTCTCAAGAATTTCCGGTTCTTCTTCATAGCCCAAAGCATCCAAGCGAGCTTCAGCAAGAATAAGAATTTCGTCACCGAAGCGAACTTTCACATAATCGAAGTCTTCGCCAATTGCCAAAGCCACATTTGAAGGCAATGTCCAAGGAGTAGTTGTCCAGGTGACAAAATGAGCATCGTCATCTTTGATTTTTAATTTCACGTAGATGCTTGGTTCACTGACTTTTCTGTAACCACCTGAAATTTCATTTGTCGAAAGTGGTGTACCACATGTTGGGCAGTAAGGAACAACTTTGTGTCCTTTATACAGAAGTCCCTTTTCATTGAACTGACTGAGGATCCACCAGACAGTTTCTATATAATTGCTGTCGTATGTAATGTATGGATCATCAAGATCGACCCAGTATCCAAGACGTTCAGTAAACTCGTCCCACTCACCTTTACAACTCCAGACACTTTTTCTGCATTCGTGATTGAATGGTTCGAGACCATGTTCTTCAATTGCAGTTCTGCCCTGTATGCCCAGCTTCTTTTCGACTGAGCGTTCAACAGGCAATCCGTGAGTGTCCCAACCGGCTTTGCGGACGACTCTGTGACCGGTCATGGTTTTGTATCGACACATAATGTCTTTGGTCAAACGAGCCATTACATGGTGAACACCGGGATGACCATTTGCAGTTGGCGGACCTTCATAGAAAACCCAGTCCGGGCAACCATCTCTTTCGGAGATGCTCTTCTTGAATATATCTTTTTCTGTCCATTGACTGGAAACACGCTGTTCAGAATCAGCATTGTGATATTTATTTGCCAGTGGTGGATAGAGTACTTTGTCTTTACACATTACGCTGTTTTCTCCCAAGCCAATTTATGAAATCCTGCTGACAACTTCGGTCACCAGTTTACAGAGATCAGGTTCAGTTTTTGTTGCGACTTTGATTATATCTTGAGCATTTGCAGGTTGCAGAGTATCAGGGAAGCAAGCGTCTGTTACGACTGAAAAGCCGATAACTTTCATTCCACTGTGAACTGCAGCAACACATTCAGGAACAATTGACATGCCAACTGTGTCAGCACCAATTGAGCGTAGGTATCGATACTCACCGGCAGTTTCCAGGTTTGGCCCGGCAACTGCACAATAAACCGCTCTTTTCAAAGACAATTTAAGTTCCAATGCAGATTTTTCTGCCAGAACAATCAGATCGTTACTATAAGGCTCGCTCATATCCGGGAACCTGACACCAAGCCTGTCATCATTTGCCCCGATAAGAGGGTTGTCACCCATCAAATTAATCTGATCGGAGATTATAGTAATATCGCCAGGCGCTAGTTGAGGGTTCATCCCCCCGACAGCGTTGCTCATAATCAGAGTTTCTGCACCGAGTGCTTTCATTACTCGGACTGGCAGGGTTATCTCCTGCATTGAATAGCCTTCGTAATAATGAACTCTGCCCTGCATTGCAATAATCGATTTGCCACCAAGTTTACCAATCACCAGGTTGCCGTGATGACTTGGTGCAGTAGAAGGCACGAAGTGTGGTATTTCTTCAAAAGAAAGTGAGATTTCTACATCGATTTTGTCAACAAGTGCACCCAGGCCTGTACCGAGAATCAGTCCAATTTCAGGTTGGGTATCACATTTGTCTTTAATAAATTGTGCCGCGTCATTTATGCGGGTCCATAAATCTGTCATTTTCGCCTCCAAGCGCAGGTAAATTAACACGGTATCATGAATCAGGAAAGATAAAATGACTCTATATCAAGAGAGAACGAATCAGACTAATCAGCAAAAGCGCCATTATCGGAGATAAGTCCATGCCAGGTACAAAGTTAAATCTACGCAATGTGCCAAGAAGAGGTTCAGTCATATAAAATATTCTGACCAGAATTTCATTCCGGGAAGTTGGCGCAAACCATGACGCAAGCACCCGAATTATAATCAGCCAGCTATAAACCTGAAGTGCAGTCAGCAATAATTTGGTCAACATTGTTATTTCTCCCGTTTTCCGAAAATTGAGGTTCCAACACGAATCAGCGTTGCACCTTCCTCAATTGCTATTGAATAGTCACCAGACATCCCCATACTTAGATGAGGTAAATCGTGACCAATTGCTTTAACCGAGTCATCTCTGAGTCGTCGTAATTTTGCAAAAGTTGTACGCAGCTCTTCTTCAGTTGCACCAAATCTTGCCATCGTCATTAAACCTTGAAGATCTATTCCTGGAAGTGTTAAACAAAACTTCACGGCCTCAAAAACTTCATCTGTAGATATGCCGTGTTTCTGTTCTTCAACACTAGCGTTAACTTCCAGC
>JABIBH010000355.1 GCA_018652925.1 bacterium
ATGCTATTTGCTTTACCGGTCAGCTTTTCAGTAACAACAGCTTCTTCAACAACTGTTGCTCCATCTTCTTCAATCTTAATGGTTTCTCCGGCCATCGATGCTCTTAAAGCTTCAAGAGCAGACATCCCGGATGGCAACTTTGCTGTTTCGCCTTCCAGCGCTGCTTTCAGGCTGGCAAGATTGCCGTCATCCACGTCATCGATTTCAGCTTCTTCACCAAGAACTGTAATTCTGCCTTCAAGGTAGTTTCCGTTATGGTACTTGATGCCGTCGTCGCCATACCAGGTCATGCTCATCCATATTGCAAGAAGCAGAAAACCACTACCCATTACTATTGTTCTGAGGCGCGGTTGCTGAATAACAAAACCGACCAGCATTATACCAACCAATGCCAACAGGAATATTGAGAAAAACAGCTCTACGGGACCACCTGCAGCAATTGGATACATCCCCACATAGTGGTTGATTGTATCCATTTCGTGAACACAATCCAGCGCTTCGTCAGTTGCAATTTCTTCTTTTTCAATCAACTGACAACCGTTGAAAACACCATTCAAGTGAAACAGTATTCTTACGCCATCAGGAAATGCTTCTTCTGGATAGTTTGGAGCTTCAAGAGAAACCCACCAGATTGCAGAATTATAAATCGGAAACAACAGACCAACGGCAACCAGAATCAGGATGCTGCTGACCAGAAAATTATTGTTTTTCTTTTCCATCATTTCACCTTCTCATATCAGAGAATGATTAGTAATTGTTTAGTCAAAGTCAGGATTCAGATAATCCACAGATGGTGCCAGTAGTTCAGCAGGCACAGGGATACGTGACACATAGTTCACAACTTTTTTCATGTCCAAATCTGAAAACTCAGCAATCTGTTTAACCATATCCGGATTTGCATTACGACGCTTGCCGTCACGAATCCACTCGAACTGACGCAACATGGATAGATAATGTTGACCTTGAATCAGTGGGTAGAATTTTTCTACATCCCCTCTACCTGTTTCGCCGTGACATTGAACACAGTTATCGATGTATAGCTTTTTGCCTTGCTCAAACTGTGGAGTTCCTTCTGCCCATTCACCTTTTCCGTTATCAGGGTTCATTGGTAATTGAGCAATATAAGCAGAAACATCGACCAACGCTTGTGGTCCACCAATTGCCTCTGGCAATGCAAATGGATACATGGTCGGGTTATCGCGATTCAACGCACGAATGTCAGAAAGCTGTTTAATTGCAATAGCCATGTGCTGGCCAGCTAATTGAGGGAAAGTACCATCTTTTGTCCCCCAACCTTCAGTCAAGTGACAAGCTGCACAAACTTCATAAACCTCGATGGCGTTTTCCAGGTCTGGAACCAGGTTAAGCGCCTCTTCTTGTTCCCCGCCGCCTTCGTTCCACGCAAAAGCTGCTGGAACCATTGCCAGGACAATTGTAATTGTCAGTAATAATCTAATCATTGTTCGGTCTCCCTTATTTTGTTGTTTCTTCTACTGAAGGTTCAATAAAAGGTCTTGTCAGTGTACTGATGTATTCAGCCAGGTGTGCTATTTCTTCCTCGTTTACAAGGTGCATGATTCCTTTCATGCCCAGAACATCCATACCATTTGCGCGATCGCCGTTCTTGATGTCTGTCATCTGTTGTAAAGCATACTCTTTAGTGTTTCCGGCAATCCGTGGATACTTTTTAAGGATTGGAGTTGCACCATCTTTACCATGACAAGACCAGCAAGTTCTCTTTTTGAACAGAATTGCTCCAGGTGATTCTGGATCAACAATCCCGGTTCCAACCTGTTTATCTGCTCCAAGTTCTGTTGCAATAAATTTTGCAAGTATAATAATCTCTTCTTCGGTAACATTTTCAATAATCGGCTTCATGGCTGCAGTCTGACCATTATGGCTGTCGCCTGACTTGATTTCCCGCAACTGTTTCAATACATACTCTTCGCCTTGGTGTGCCAATACTGGATAGTTTGGCAAAAGTGGCTTTACACCGTTGTCACCATGACATGTGTTACATGTTTTATCACGATACAATTGCGCACCAACGGAAAGAGGGGCTGCTTCAGCACCGGAATTATCGAGCCCTTGTCTGGTTTTGGCTTCAGCAATTCTTTCTTCTCTGTCAGCACATTCGCAGCCTGCAAGAGTAATTGCCAAAACAAGTAAAATTAACGTTGTGATAATTCGACGCATCAGAAAAACCTTCCATCAGTGTTCACTGTCAAAAACCAGGCTCCAAGATAACATATCCGGAGCCTGGTTAATACCATCTATTTTTCCTAACTCATAGTGAGTTAGTTGACTTTCACAGCACCATTCTGCTCGAGATAAGTCTTTGCCCTGAGACCAAGGTCAGCAGTTTTAACTTGATACTGCCACCATTGGTTTGCCCAAAGCATTGCATTCTGGTAATCGCCTTCTGCTGCAGCTGCTTCAGATTTTGCTTTTACTTCTTCAACAAATCCAAGCTGATCAAAAGCATCAGTTACAAGGTCAACAACAGTTGGGAAATCCTTGTAGTTGTAGCTTGTGATAATAGCAACAACACTATTAATAATATCCTGAGTTGCAAGGTTTGTTGCAACCTGAGATTCGTAATCTTCCTTGCTGTATGCAGTTCCGATTTCCATTTCTTTCGTTTCAGCTACATAACCTTTTGGCTGAACCAACAGGTAACCTTGCATCTCAAGGTGCAGAGCTGAACAGAACTCGGTGCAGTAGTAAGGATAAACGCCTGCTTTATCGGCAGTGAATGTTGTCGATGCAGTTTTACCTGGCTCAATTGAAAGCTGAACATTCTGACCGTACATTGCGAAACCGTGGACTTCGTCCTCAGCACGCTCAAGGTTTGTCAGGTGAATAGAAACTTCATCACCAACTGTAACTTCAATGATTTCAGGAGTGATGTGTGAACGAATAAGTGTTCCATACACATGAACCCTGTTTCCATCGCGTTCAACTTTTTCACGGCCTGCGCGAACGCGGTAAGGTGATTTCTGATCTGTACGACTGTCCCAACCAACTTTGTATCTGTTTGTTGGCTTCAATTTGTCTGCTTTAATTGCTACTGCATAGTGAGGCTCACCAAGTGGCAGTGGCATATCGTAAAGCAATTGCATTTGCTCACCGCTGATATCAATCAACTGGTGGTTCTGTGGGTGCAGAGGTCCAACCGGGTTGAATCTATCGATAGACAATTTGTTCAAAGCAACAAGATACTTTCCATCAGGAGTTTTTGAGTCACCCTCCATGGTCATCAAGTGACCAACATTGTAATGGATAGGAATAGTACTGAGAACTTTACCAGTTTTGTAATTCCACTTTGTGATTTGTGAGTCTACATAAATTGATGTGTAGCAAACGCCATCTACAGAATCGAACTGGGTATGCAATGGACCAAGTCCAACATTAACTGAACGCTCAAGAGCTGTGTCCAGACCAATGATTGGCAGGCCGTATGGGTCATAACCCTCAAAGTTCTTGCTGTCGATTGCAGCCATGATTTTTTCAAAGCTGTAAACCCAGGCGTGACTATCAAGCTTACCGGAAACAATAATGTGCTTTCCGTCAGGAGTAATATCACAACCATGAGGTGATTTTGGTTCTGGAATCAGGAACAAAATTTCTTCTTCAATTGCCTGTTCCATAGAAATCAGGTAAGAACCGTTAACTTTTTCAACTTTGCCAGCTGCAACAAGAGCTTCAGCTTTTTTCCAGTTGGTAACATGCATGAAGTCAGTATCTTTTGAAGAACATCCAGCCTCAAATGGAGGACGACCACGTTCAATACCACCAACATAGCGTTCTGAACAGAAAGAGTTAGTGAATCCCCAACCGAAACTAGGACCCTTACCAGCATCACAAAGATCCTGGCTATAAGGAGGCATTTCAAATGTAAATGAGTTTTCAGGATCAATGCGACCAGCTTCACGGTTGAACTTCCAGTATGTCACACCACCGCGATATTCATCATTAAAATCTTCAAGAGGAACAAAGTCATCTTTATATGGAGCAGCATACTGACTTGCTTCCATAATGTATTCGTTATTTGGAGTTACAAATGCTCCACCGTGACTAGACCTAAAGAAAGGGTTAACCACGATCTGTTTGGTTTCAAAGTCATGCAGGTCAATAACAGCAATACGAGGGTTTGCTTTATCATTGATAAAGATAAATTGACCATCGTATTCGCCATCTGTCTCTGAGAAAGCAGGGTGGTGAGTATCACCATATACAATGTCTTTACCATCTGAACGTCCCTGTGCAAGAACCTCTTTTGACTCATCATCAAAGCCATAGCCCTGCCAAGGTTCTGGAGTAAATACAGCAACATACTTGATGATGCGCATTGAAGGA
>JABIBH010000356.1 GCA_018652925.1 bacterium
CGTGTGTTTCTGCAGCTCGTAAAGCAGTTCCCGACAGAGCAGTTCTTGCCAAACTGACTCCCAATTCTGCTTCAATCGCACCTCTTGCTCAAGCAGCAGCCAATGGTGGTGCTGATGCAATTACAGCAATCAATACTCTTATCGGAATGGATATAAATCTGCAGAATGGAAAGCCTGTGCTGCCAAGAATCAGAGGCGGATATTCAGGGCCAGCTTTGTTACCGGTTGCTCTTTCAAAGGTAGATGAAATTGTTCAACAGACAGGTATACCAGTGGTGGCTGTTGGTGGGGCAAGTAGCACTGAAGATGTGTTGAAGTTTTTTGCAGTCGGGGCTATTGCCGTGCAGATTGGAACCGCTATGATGCGCGATCCCTTTACAGTCTCTAAAATCAACAGGGATCTTTTCGGCTAGAGATCACCGTCGTCGAAGTCATCAAAATCATCATCGTCATCAGTGGCAACAGGCAATCCATCCGGGAAGTCTGCTTCAAGCAGATCAGCAAGAGATTCTCCAGAAGTGAGCAACTCTTCCGCTACTGCAATGCCAAGTTCTTTTGCATCTTTTACCGGGCCATCTATAACAGCTTGTTGCAAGTGGCCACCTGCTCTACTGCCAATAACTCCAGTTATTGCAATTATTCCCTCTTCAACCCGTGCCATCACACCAATTGGGCAGTTCTGGTCGGGGCAAATTCTCTCACGGAAAGACATCTCAGCCAGCATTTCAATGGAAGTATCTGTTGAATGAATTTCCTGAGCCATTTTGTAAACTTCTTCATCGCTTTCTCTGCAAACAATTGCCAACACGCCTTGACAGAATCCAGGTAGCATCATTTCCGGATAGAATATTTCAGAAACCATATCCTGAATATCCAGTCTTTCAGCAACAGCAGCAGGCATTATCAGTCCGTCAACAACACCTTCCTGCAGGAAACTGTCCAATGCTTCAGCAGCACCACCACGCATCAAAATCGATCGCAAATCAGGCCAAAGAGTGTTGATCTGTGCCTGGCTGCGCATACTTAAAACACCGATGCGCTCATTTTCAAGCTCATCGATATTTTTTCCCTCTTTGTGCAAGAGTGCATCATAAGGAGTGTTGCGTTCCAAAACTGAAGCGTATTGCAGGCCGTCAATCAGTGGATGTAACATGTCATCGGCAGCAATAATCATCATGTCGAATCGCTTTTTCAGCAATTGACGTTGTAGCATTTCCAGTTCATCGGGAGTGTTGGTGTTGAACACCAGGGACTGACTTTCCCGGTTTAGGGTAGGGTCAGTAATAGTCTCAGTTTGATAGACAGCTTTGGGGTGGACATTTTGTAGCTTGTTAATCACATAATGTGTTTGTGCTCTGGAGAGCCGGCCGTCCAGGGTCCCAACTGAAAATGTGCCATTGCTTTTCACTGTACTGCTCCTGTTATACGTTCTCAATATGGTCGCGAACCAGTTCGCCAATTCGCTGGGCATCGCTGTCTGCAAGTGCCTGGTGAATTGGAATTGCCATAACCTGACTGCCTGCAGCTTCTGCTTCAGTCATCTTGCCAGCAACCCGACAATACTCTGAAAGTTCATCCTGATGCAATGCCGGATCGTAATAAACTCCGAAGTCCACATTGGCATCAGAGAGAGTTTGAGCCAGTTTGTCTCGATTGTCAACCCGTACCCAATACTGATGATGAGTTACTCTGTTGCCACTTTCTTTTGATGGCACCGGTAGTCTATTGGACTCAGGGATCAGATTATTGTAGATATTTGCTGCTCGGTCTCTGTCTGCCTGTTCGTCCTTGAATCGAGATAGACGAATTCTGATTGCAAGCGACTGAATTTCATCGATGCGGGAGTTCCAGCCAGCTCTTAGAATTCCATTTATGCGAACAGCCTGGTGCCCGCGAAGTTTTCGGATCAGATCAGCGTCATCCTGATTTTTGCAGAAAACCATTCCGCCATCGCCAATACCAGGAAGGTTTTTAGTAGGGTAGAAGCTCAATGCTGACATTCTACTGAACGAACCGCACGGTTTTCCATGGTAAAGTGAGCCAAATGCCTGACAGTTGTCCTCAATAATATCGAGTCCGTGTTTTTCAGCAATGGCAGTAATTGTATCCATTTCACATGGCATGCCGAAGATATGAACTGGCATGATAACTTTGGTATTTGGTGTAATTGCCTGTTCAATAAGTTCGTGATCAATGTTCAGGTCTTCATGTCTGATATCGACAAAAACAGGAATTCCACCCAGTCGAATAATTGCTTCGATTGTTGCTACAAAAGTATAAGGAGTTGTAATTACTTCAACGCCTGGTCCTACTCCGGAAAGATGCAACGCAAGATAAAGCGCAGCAGACCCGGAAGCTACACCAATGGCATCTTTACATTCAACCGCTTCAGCCATCTCTTTTTCCAGCACTGTACATTCATTACCCAGAATGTAACTGCCAGTTCTAATCAGTCTGTCAATACCTTCAAGCAGTTCTTCACGACAAGGCATCATCGGAGAAACCAGGTCATATCTGTTTACTCTATTATCTGTTTTATTACTCATTAGTCTCTTTCTGGTCTGCCAAAGCTGGCATAATCAAATCCGTATTTAGCGAACATGGATTTGTTGTAAACATTTCTGCAGTCGACAAACAGTTTGTTATTCATCAGCTCACCAAGTTTTGGGATGTCCAGTTGCCGGTACTCATTCCACTCGGTTACCAACATGCAAAGGTCGCTTCCAGAAGCGGCATCATATGCATTGTCACAGTATTTCAATTCCGGATATTCCAACTGAAAATTATCAGCTGCAACAGGGTCATGGACTTGCAAGGTTGCACCGGCTTCAGTTAAAAGAGCAACCAGTTTACGACTTGGTGCATCCCTGATATCATCAGTGTTTGGTTTGAAGCTCAGTCCAAGCAGAGTCACAGTTTTTCCAGATAAATCAGGCAGAAAC
>JABIBH010000357.1 GCA_018652925.1 bacterium
CTTGCAGGAACACCCATTCTTCTCAAGGCAGTAAAAGTACTCAGTCCTTGAGTATCTACTACCCGATAGTCCAACGCTCCGTGAACTACCAGAGTTGGCACATGCCAGTTTTGTACATAATCGGCTGGGTTGTGCTTGTTGTATCCACTGCCATCTTCCCAAGGCGCACCATTATGTTCCCACTCTGGGAACCAGAGCTCTTCTGTGTCGTAATAAGCCATTCTTTCGTCGATGTTTCCATCGTGGCAGACAAACGCCTTGAATTTCTTACCAAACTCTTGTCCGTGCATCCAGTTGATCATGTAGCCACCATAGCTTGCGCCTGCGGCAACAATATTATCGGCATCCATCCAGCTATATGTTTCAAGTGCAGCAGCCAGCCCTTTTTCCAGGTCCTCAAGAGGCCTGTCGCCCCAGTGGTGACTGATTGCATCGCAGAAGTCCTGCCCATAACCGGTTGAACCATGAAAATCTACAGCGATAGTTGTGAATCCTGCACCAACATAAGCTTGAGGGTTCCATCGATAGTGGAAGTCGTTACCAAAACTACCTTGAGGTCCACCATGAACCAGAAAAGCGATTGGCCACTTTTGGCCTGCATCAGCTTTTTCCTGAGTCCAGTCGTAAGGTTTTACAACGTAGGCGTAAACGGTTTCGTCGTTCCATCCTTTGAATGTCATTTGTTCAGCAACGCCCGTCAGGCAGTCAGCAATTTTTTCATCGTTGATGTGAGTGACAACTTTGTGGTCTTTGCCGTTGTATTTTATGCTATGAATTTCAGCAGGGCCTGCCAGAGATTCGTGTGCATAATAAAGTCTGTCTTTGCCAACAGCGAGTTGCTGATTTTTGCCATCGCGAACAAGCAATTTGACTTTATTGTCTTTGACTCTAACTGAGAAAATTGATCGTTGACCAAGATGGTTGGCAAAACAAATCAGCGAATTTCCATCTGGTGACCAGCTGTATCCATAAGGACTGAGATCAAGATTGTTGTAAATCAGATCCAGTGTTTTCTCAGAACCGTCTTTCCAATTGCGAAGTACAAAATGGAATCGGTCAGCCTCAAAGTTTGGTCTGTCCATTGCCAGATAGCAGAGAGTTTTTCCGTCAGGTGAGAACGATGGAGTTGTGTCCCATGCCTTGTTCTCTGTAATCTTTGTCCACTCACCAGAGCCATCGGTTGGAACAGAGTAGATATTGTAATCTGTGCTCCATGCAGGTTCACTGCCTGGCAGAACTTTAGCTGTGAAAAGCAGTGCAGAACCATCTGGAGTGAGAGTGACTTCTTCCATGCCGCCCCAAGGGTGAGTAGGGGTGTCGGCATCAAGTGTTGACATCAGGTCCCAGGTTTTGCCACCAGCAGAGGGATGTTGTGAAAGGAAAATATGAGTTCGCTTGCCATCTTCCCAGGTATCCCAGTGGCGGAACATAAGTTCATCGTAAACCATGCCGGTTGTTGGGTTCGATGCAATTTCTTCATCACGCAGAACAGTTTCTTCCATTGTTAGACCAGGATAAACATCAATGGCCAATAAGAACGATTGCAACTCGGCAGATATTTCCAGGCCACCTATATCAAGAGGCAGGTCTGTCATTTGTGTTGCCTCTCCACCGTCAGGGTTGATAAACCAGACCTGTGATGAGCCGCCGCGAGTGGATAGGAAAAGTATGGATCCACAAGGTCCCCATCTGGGGTTGAAGTCTGCGGCAGGGTCAGTAGTGAGTTGTCTGAGGTTTTGACCGTCACTGTCAATAATCCAGAGATCTGTAGTGCCTTTGTTTGCTTCAAGGTCTGTTGACCTTAACGTAAAGGCAATGCGACTGCCATCGGCAGAAACTTGGGGATCACCGATGCGCTCCATTGCCAGCATGTCATTAATAGTAAATGGATGTGCATCGGCAAGGCAGAGAACGGGAACTAACAACAAAAAGAAAACAAGAAAACGCAAGGCTGTACCTCCGGTTGAGAGCGTTAAATCTACTGCAGGAATATACTAGATTTTAGTCGGTGTTGCGACATAGAAGTAAATTACTGTATATTCAGTGTGGAGGAATTAATGATTGTTTTTTTAATACTGCTGTTGATGGCTACACCTTTAGCTGCTTCAGAGCTCCCATACCCTTGTGGTGCAGTACCAAGATTGGACGCTGTTACCGGGCCTGTGTTGCCTCATATTTCAGACCCTTTGCCAGCAACACTTGACTGGACTGATAACGATGGCAACTGGATCACTCCGGTTCGCGATCAGGGTCTTTGTGGTGCCTGTTGGATTTTTGCACCGGTTGCTGCTTTTGAATCGTGGATAATGATTGAAGAGGGCATCCCCGGGCAGATGGATATTGACCTTTCCGAGCAACGGGTTTTGTCATGTAGTATCAACCAGACCGGGTGTCTGGTCGGCATTACACGGCATGCGTTTGACTATATGGTTGAAAGCGGAATTTGTGATGAAGCGTGTTTTCCATACCAGGCTGACGATCTGATACCTTGTGATGCAGCTTGTCCTGATGTTGGTTCCAGATTGGAGTATCTTGGAAATTGGGAAGAAATTACAATTGCCAGTGTAAATGTTGGCGAAATAAATCAGGCACTCCAGTTTGGTCCGGTAGTTGCGTATCTGGATATTTACAATGATTTCTTCTGGCATGATGAAGGAGTATATGATGCTCATGGTTCCTTGCCAACTGGCTCAAGTCATGAACTTCTGCTTATTGGATACGATGATAATATTCAAGCGTGGAAAGTTAAAAATTCCTGGGGCGAGCAGTGGGGCGTTGATGGAATCGGCTGGATTGCTTATGACAGCGGTTGCAATTTAGGAGCTTGGACATCAAGTTGTGCGCCTTACAATTCACCACCAAGACTGAACAATGCTGTCCTGGATCCTGTTGAAGGAGAACGGGGAGATTCCTTCAGCTGGCAAGTTGAATACAGTGATCTTGAGGGTGATTTCCCTATTGTTCATGAAGTTAATATTTATTGTGATGGCGATTTCTATTTTGAAATGTCGATGAATTCTGATGGGCAGCAGGGAGAATATGGAACAATCTGGACTGCCGATGCACTTCTGGATTCCGTCGCTACCTATGCATACTCATTTAATTTTTTAAATAGTATTGGGCAGCGAGTCAGGTGGCCATCGGTACCTATTGAAGGGCCGATTGTTCGTGAAGATGTGGATTGGCCTCCTGAGTTGTTTGATCCTGCGTGCACACCAGACGAAGGTCCTGCAGGTGAATTTGTATTTCAAATTCGGTATTATGATAAAGATGGTGACTGGCCAACAACAAATAAGCATGTGGTAATTGACCTGCCAGCTGAAGAGAGTTCTTTTGAACTTGAAATGGAAACATCTGGAAGTAATCCTATCGACACATTGTTGTATACAGCAACTGCAGATCTGGAAATAGTTGGTGATTATCAGAACAGATTCATTTTTATAAATGAACAAGGCGACATGGTAATATCACCTGAAGTATGGGAAGGCTGGTATGAAGGTCCTGTAGTAACCACACAAACTGCAGTTGAAAATCCTCCACCAGATCCCGAACAGCAAACCACCTTATCGACAGTACTTTTTGCTCCAAGACCCAACCCTTCATCTGGCGATGTTCAGGTTGCATTTGAACTTGCCTCTGGTGCCTATGCTGTTGTTGAAGTATTTGATCTTGCAGGCCGCAGAGTTAAAACCTTGTGCAAGCAATGGATGCCTGCAGGAATGTCAGATTTGTACTGGAACGGGAAAACCAGTTCAGAAGTTCCGGTTGCAACGGGAGTATATTTTATTCGATTGCAAACTGACACAGCAGTATTTACACGTCGGGTTGTGATGGCGAGGTAGTTTAGCTTAACAGGTATTCTGCATCAACCAGCACATTCCCGGTTTCATCGTGAACCGCATACTGGAAACCTTTGCCGATAGCAAAAGCGCCAGCTTCACCACGCTTGTTGATTGCCAGAAATCCTACCTGAACTTTTCTATACTCTGGATATCTGTTCACAATTCTTTCAACCGCAGCTTTGCATGCTTCCTGAGGTTCCAGGCCTTGTCGCATCAATTCAACAACCAGAAAACTGCCGACGGTTTTAATTACCGCTTCACCAACTCCGGTTGCACATGCGCCGCCTACTTCGTTATCGACAAAAAGAGCTGCGCCAATAATAGGGGAGTCCCCAACACGACCGTGCATTTTGTAAGCCAGTCCACTGGTTGTGCAGCAGCCCGACAGGTCACCGGTCTGGTCAATGGCGAGCATGGAAATTGTGTC
>JABIBH010000358.1 GCA_018652925.1 bacterium
AATTGTTGAACCTGAATCCGGTTGGCTTGCATGTGGTATTGAAGCTGACGGTCGCATGGCTGAACCTGAAGTAATATGCCAGGCAGTTGAAGCTCTTGTTGCCGACAGCGATCTGTTTGCAGGCAAAAAGATTGTGGTAACCGCTGGTCCAACCCGCGAAAAGATCGATGCAATTCGCTATATTTCAAACAGATCAACAGGAGCCTTTGGTGCATCAATTGCAACTGCAGCCAAAAACTTTGGTGCAGATGTAACTTTGATTCATGGCCCACTTTGTGTGCGAACTCCAGGTGGCTTGAAAAATCTGCTGCCAGTTGAAAGTGCATCGGAAATGTTTGAGGCAGTGCAGCGAGAAATCGTCGATGCAGACATGCTGATAATGTGCGCAGCGGTTGCAGATTATTCGCCGCTTGCTCCATCGGACTTCAAACTGAAAAAAGATGATCTTGGTGATAACTGGTCTGTTGAGATGAAACGGACCACTGATATTCTGGCATCGATAGATACAGGTGATACAACTGTGGTTGGTTTTGCACTTGAAACTGATGATGTCGCTGAAAGAGCTGCCGGAAAATTGAGTGCCAAAGGTATGGATTATATAGTTGCCAATGATCCGGTCAGAGATGGAAATTTTGGTCACAAAGACCACCATGTTTTGTTGATTGATTCAAGCGGTATTATTTGGGATAGTGGAGTTAAATCCAAGAAATTGATTGCACCAGAATTACTGAAAGAGATTGCAAAAAATGACTGACTCAGTTGAAAAGATTGCGGCTGATTTAGCTAAATATCTACGTCGTGAACAGGAACTTGGTACTTCTCTTTATTTTAATGAAGGCATAATCAATAAAGAACCTGAAGCTGATCAGGATCCGTTTATTGCTGATTGCTCAGACTTTGTTGCTAAAGCTATCACTCAGATTACCCCTTCCACTGCTGCTGAATTATCTCTTGAAGAGAAAACTACACAACTTGCCGAGCTGAATAAACAAGTTGCAGCTTGTGAGCAATGCAAGCTTGCTCCAGGGAGAACAAATACTGTTTTTGGAACAGGTAATCCCGATGCGAATATTGTCTTTGTTGGTGAAGCACCAGGCAGGGATGAGGATCTACAGGGCAAACCATTTGTAGGCAGAAGCGGCCAACTGCTGACAAAAATTATTAGTGCAATTGATTATTCACGCGATGACGTTTTTATCTGCAATATTTTGAAATGTCGACCACCTGAAAACAGAGATCCTGCAAAAGATGAGGTTCAGGCTTGTGAACCGTTCCTGCAAAAACAGCTTGAGATATTACAGCCAAAAGTAATTTGCTGTCTTGGCAGGCATGCAGCGATGACCCTGCTTAGAGATAAATCGTCATTGAAAGACATGCGACTCAAAGCTCAGTTCTATCAAGGTATTCCTGTGATTGTGACTTATCATCCGGCAGCTCTGCTGCGCAATCCAAATTGGAAACGACCATGCTGGGACGATGTGCGAAAGCTCAAGGCGCTGCATGATGAGTTGGTTAATAAGTAGTTTCACGCTCGCTCGAAATGTGTCACCCACCATTGACATTTAATTTACAATAACTTTGCTAATAGGCAAATAGAGCCAAATAGCGTTTGGTTCGGTTTATGCTTTGTATAATTATCTCCCACAAACTCTTGACAAGTGTTACCGTGTGAGGTACAGTATATATGACAAAGATTAGGCGGGGTGGGTATATTTTTAATACTTGGGTTGGCGACCACTCACCAAAACATGTCCATGTGATGATTAAAGGTCGGATTGTCTTTAGATGGGACTTGGAAAACAATAGGATTATTACAGGACTGGCAACTCGTAAAATGGTAAAGCTGATTTTAGAGTTGCAAGAGGAAGGAAAATTATGAAAATCAAAACAGTTGAAAAAAACAATCGAAAGAAACAATACGAAATTGTCACTGAAAAGGGAGACAATTATATATTTCCATATTCGCAACAACAACCAAGCCCATCTCAGGGAAATAAAATCGTCAAATTATTTGTAGATCCAGAGCTCGGGTGTGAAGGGTTTACTTATTTCCTTGAAGACGGTGGAGAAGGGTCCATTCTGATGGATTATATTCTCCATTATAATAGAGAACCAGCATATATGAGAGATATGTTGTTATATGAATTGTCAGTTGAAGCTCAGGATCAGATTAAAAAAAGTAAGCTCTCAAAACGAGAAATAATTCGAAGGCTCAACACATCACCAGCTCAGTTTTACAGGTTAGTTGATCAGACAAACTATACAAAATCTGTTGATCAGATGTTGAACTTGCTTCAAGCACTCGATTGCGAAGTTGAGTTCATAGTTCACGACAACAGTGCTTGAATTATTTTTGCACCACAATCATCGAAAACTCATACTGCTCAT
>JABIBH010000359.1 GCA_018652925.1 bacterium
AGAACATCCTTCTCGGTTAAACCACGCTCTGTCATTACTTTCTGTAATGCAGATTGAGCCAGAACTGCCGAGCTGGCAATCATGCTAATTGCAACTACAGCAAGTAGTACAAGCAGCGACTTTGAAATGTTACGCATTTGAGCCTCCATAGTGAACAAGTCAAACCATGACCGAAATGGTCTGGTTTTCAAAACCACACTGAATCATAACAAAAACAAGCTTCTTCTCAACTGATTTTTAAAAACCCTAATAAGGTATAGGTTTTGTCTTGTTTAAGCTAAATTACTCCGAACTTGTTGTGTCAGTTGATGTTATAAGATTGAATGCAACAAGCAACAAGCTTAACGACAACACAATAAATCCAACTGATGAAACCCAATTCAAGGTCTCAAACCCTACCGGAATTGTGTGTAATCCTTGTGGAAGTCCCTTTGTACCCATGATAATTTGAGGGAAAAACGACATGTTTAATCCAACCATATACAAAAATCCGCTTAGCTTGCCTAATGAAAGTCTGATTTCCTTACCTGTGATATCAGTCCACCAAAAATGCAAACCAGCAAGAACAGATGTTACAACTCCACCGACCATCAAATAGTGAATCTGAGCAGTAGTAAACATTGTTGAAGAAAGGTAGCTACCTATCGACATGTTATTTGTAAACAGAGTTGAAAGAACACCAATTCCACAACTTACCAGAAACGCAATTGTAAACCGGGTTGCTGGCTGGCAGCTGACTTCGCCTCTTGAAAGAGTTGCAATCCAGCTGTAGGTAATTAATGCGATTGGAACAGCGGTCAACAGACTCATCGCTGAAAATACAAATCCAAGCGTTTTGCCCTGATCGATATGAGTTCCCCAGCTTGCAAAACTCAGTACTGCCAATGCAGCAAGAGACCAGGTGACTGATTTTTTTGAAACCAGAGTTCTGTTTGTGAGGCCTGCTATTACATCGGAAATAATTCCGACTGCAGGAATCAATGCAAAAAACAGAAGTGGTGTGACTGCAAACCAGAAACTGTTTTGCAGAAGTATTGTACTAAACTGACCGGCAAAAGGACCGATGCCAAATGCGTTTGCCAAAGAGAGAAGCACAATCACTATACTGAATACAAGTCCACCAATTATCATCAGGAAACTGTTCAGGTAGAGGGAAACTGAAAGCATCGGCATGTCAAAAAAGTTGACTTCAGATTTATGAACAGTCTGAATGAAATTCATGCCAGTCATTGCCCAGCTCAACGCTACAAGCACAAGCCCAGCAGACATTGTTGCCAACGCACCACCATCGACCAGTGAATAAGGTGGTGTAAAAGTCCAGCCAGTACTTACAGCAAACTTCATTGCTGAAACAATTACCAGTAAACTACCAATTGAATAGAACGTGAAACCAGGCTTTCCATTGCAGCACATTTTCTCGATTTTGAGTTGCTTTGGAAGCATTGTAAAACCAAAGAAAGTTGGTATCACAGGTATCAGAAACAGAAACGACATCACTACACCGTGGTAAGTGAGCATCTGATTCAATACGGCCTGACTGGTGGCGTCGCTGGATGTTGCTCCTATTTTCATAAAAGCTGCCAACAAACCACCAAACAGAAACATTGCTGCGGTCAAACCCAGATATTTAAAAGCTATGTTGTTGTTCATTTATTTCTCTCCCTGGTCTGCAAAGCTGGACATCGATTTAAACCACTCAGTCAGAGCTTCAATTTCCCTGTCATCCAAAATACCCTCATAAGGGATCATAACTGGGTCAAAACCATCAATTACAGAGACATTTGGAGTTAGAATCGATTCCCTGACGTAAGCAGCATCAACAGTTACCTCTACACCCTCTTTGGTGTTGAAGGTATTGCCGTACATATCCAGGAACGATGGTCCAACTCGTTTGCTGCCATCAAAACTATGACAAGCTGCACAACCGTGGCGTGTATATAGAATCTCCCCAACTTCAGGAAGTGTTCTGCCTGCAAAAATATCGCCGGCAGCTTCAAGCCATTCTGTAAATTTTGCGGGAGAATGAGTAATCATTGCAGTGTGCATATCGGCAAATTGTTCTCCGCTATATTTACTACTGCGAAGCATGAAAGTATCAATCATGTCGGCCTGAAACCAGGTTCTGGAAATCTTGCCCGGAATAATTGCCTGATTAACTCGCAGAGCAGGAATCAGAAGTGAGTGCACAACATCTTGAGTCTGCATGTTAAGTCTGACCGGTCTATCAATAGCCACATGCAAAGTGTCAGTAACATGGCCACCTGGGTAAGTGAATTCCCAATCCCACTGCCTGGCCGTTACATCGATTTCATAGGCACCGTAAGGAGCTTGAGTTGTATCCATGAAGCCACAAAAGTTCGATGAGAAAGCAAAGTATGCCATCAAGACTGCCCCCAGCACCCAAAGCCCTCGAGCCAGCTGGTTTACTTCTTGACCTTCTATTGCAACTTTACCCCGATTGCCGATGACAAAGGTTATTGCCAGGCCAACCACCAGAACAAAAGCAAAAACTGCAGCAATCAGGATACCGAGGAATGCCTTGTCCATCCAAAATGCCTGATACGATGCTTCTGGGGGAAACCAGGAAGATATACTTTCCAAAGCCAGGAAATTCAACATCTGAACAATCCTTTATTTGTGCGTGGCACAACAAAACAATGACACTGTTATGTGCCAAATGAAAATTGAGATTCGGCTGATAGTATAGTACCACACTGGAGAATGTGGCAATGAAAATAAGACTGTTATTGTGTTACATTCCAGGATACAGAAAGCCCACATTTGTGGGCTTTCTGTGTTATCTGCTTATTTACGAGCTGAACCTAATCAACTGCTCCTTGAAATACTTGTTGCCTGGATCTTTGGTAATCGCTTTTTCAATCCATTTAATAGCGTCTTCATTCATATCGCGCTTGAAATAGATTTCGGCCAACGTATCCATGATATTTGGATCCTCGTCACTCAGCACAACAGCCTTCATTGCCAGATCAGTTGCTTTTTCGAGATTCTTTCCCGCTTCAGCCATTGCCCACGCAGCACCATTGAGAGCCTGTGGGTTTTCAGGAGCAGTCTCGACAAGTTTTTCGAGTGTAGCCAGCTGTTTGTCGCTGTCGCCAATTTTTTCATAACACATGGCAATCATCCCGAAAATCTCGATCTTAGCTTCCGGATCGTCTATTAGCGTAATTGATCTTTCCAGCAACTCAACAGCAATAGGGAAATTTCCGCCCATTAATTCAGTAAAACCTAATGACGGGAGCGCTTCTTCCAGAAACCCGCCTTCATTCTTCGGGTCAAGCTCCAACACTTTCTGCAACGCAGCTTTTGCCTCTGCCTGCATACTTTTATCGGAATATTTTGCAGCAACAAGCAACAACAACTCCGGATTGTCTGGATCCTTTTCCAATCTGGCTTTCACATCTGCATATGTGTTCTTCTCAACCAGATAGTCTTTCAATGTCGATAGAAATATCGGAGCTGGCCTGAATCCCAGGAACCGGTCAATCTCACTACCGTCTTTTCTACAAACAACAACTGTTGGCATGGCGCTTATCTTAAACAATTTTGTCAGTTCTTTGTACTCTTCCTTGTCCACGTCAACTTTGAAGTTAACCAGCGAACTCATTGTCTGAACAACATCAGAAACATTGTAAACCTGACTGTCCAGCATTTTGCATGGCCCACACCAGGTTGCATAAAAATCGATAACAATGTGAGTGTCCTGCTCTTGAGCCATCGAGATAATTTCATCCCAAGTCTGACCTTCAAGCCATTGAACTTCTTCTGCAAAAGCGGTTCCGGTAAATACTACCAGGGCAACCATTGCCAATTTCAGTAATTTCATCTTTTCTCCTAGTATCCAAGTGATTTAAGTTTACGACGAGTTGCCTCATCAATTTCGACTTCTTCCGTTTCACCACTGAACGAAGCTGCTATCTCTGCATTTTCAACCCAGCGATACTCCATTCTATTCAGCAATTTGCCAACAAGTTCCTTCTTTTCATCCATCAGATTTATCCGCTCAAACTGATCGTTTCCCAAGTCATACAGTCCAAGAATTTTACCAGCAGAGGGTACGGTTCCTGTTGTGTCTGTCTCTGCAATCAGCGACCACCAGCTGTCCTCTGCATAGCCAACCAGAGCTGTCGACTCATTTTTGTAGCCACGCCAATGACCATCGACCAGAAAATCCCGATTTGGTGGATTCATGTTATTTTCCAGGCAATCCAGCAACGAAACACCATTCAAAACTTCTGGCACAGGAAGTTTTGCGAAATCCAGAATAGTTGGCATGATGTCGGCAAGCGACACTGGCGCCTTAACTCTGCGTCCTGCTTCAATGTGACCGGGCCAAACAATCAGCAGCGGAACATGTCTCACTTCACCGTAAGGCTGGTCGTGATAATAACCACCATGCTGACCAAATTCTTCGCCATGATCCGATGTTATTATAATCATAGTGTCATCAAGGTAGTGGCCATCTGTCAACAGTTTGATTATTGGCTCAAGTCGATAAAAATCAAAAGTCCTGATTGCGCTGTCATATCCCCTGCGCAAAACGGTG
>JABIBH010000360.1 GCA_018652925.1 bacterium
AGGAACAGGGCCATCGAAATCCCATTTCCAGATATTAATTGATGGGCCACCACCTACGTAACCTTGAAAACCTTCAATAACGAGATCTTGCAGGTCATAAGTTGCCTCCAGGTTGAAAGCGAACAGTTTCAGGTTGTCGCCAAATCCGACTTCAACTGAAGGCTTCAATTTAACAATCGGAATCATGTCCGGCAGGTTTGCATGACCACCAACAAAGAATTGATCGGGATTGAAGCTGAATCCGGCACGCGGGCCGAACGCAAGCGGACCGGCAGTTGCTGTTGTTGCAATCGCTAGAATTAGTGTTGCAACTAAAAGATGTTTTCTCATTTTATCCTCCTTGTGCCTTACATATAAACAGGGTAACGGGATGGTGTCAATTAGAACGCTTGCTCGATTCACAATCATTAGCTACCATAACTCCAACGAAACTTTTTCCATGGAGAAAATAATGCTCAGCATGACAGGATTTGGCAGTGGCGAGACAACAGTTGGTCGTTACACAGTTACTTTGGAACTGCGGTCTGTGAATCATCGATTCCTGGATGTAGCGATGAAAATGCCATCGGCTCTTGCAGCTTTTGAAATCGAAATACGCAATGAGTTGAAAAAGAAGATTGCCCGTGGTCGTGTGACTTGTGCAATTCAGTTTAGTCGCGAGATGTCCGATCTACCGCTGGAAATTTCCGAAGAAAGAGTTGCCAATGGGCTGGAAATGCTTGGCAAAATGGCCGACCTGGTTGAAGAGGCAGGACATCCCAGACCAAAAGTAAAACTGAAAGATTTGTTGTCGTTGCCTGACATGGCAAAAGCTGAGCAGCCTGAAGATGATACAGAGCAGATACGGCAGGCTGTGATGAGGTCGCTTGATCAGGCTATTACTGGTCTGGTTGAGATGAAAACAGTTGAGGGAATGGAAACTGCTTCTGAAATGGCAGGCAGAATTGATAACCTGCGCAGGCATTTGGATAAAGTGAATGGACTTGTTCCGTCATTGCTTGAGGAAGCTCACCAAAGATTGAAAGAGCGATTGGATGAGTTACTGGAAAATCAGCTCGATCCTCAACGGCTAGCTCAGGAAGCGGCAATTCTGGCAGACAAAGCTAATATCAATGAAGAATGTGAACGGCTTGCCAGCCACCTTGATCAATACGCCGATACTCTTACTCAGGGTGGGCAGGTTGCCAAGAGACTGACATTCTTGTTGCAGGAAATGCATCGAGAAGTAAATACTATGGGTTCCAAAACACAGAACCTTGAGATTACCAATACTGTGATTGCAATGAAGGAAGAAGTTGAATCATTGCGCGAACAAGCTGCGAATCTGGAGTAAAAGATGTTGCTGTTAATTTCAGGGCCAAGCGGGGCAGGAAAAAGCACTTTCACACAGGCTCTTCTGGAGTCTGCAGAAGATGTGGAGTTTTCTGTATCAACTACAACCCGTAAAATCCGTGGTGGCGAAGAAGAAGGCGTCCAATATAACTTTGTAGATGACGCAGAATTTGACGATCTGATTGCAGCAGATGCATTTGTAGAATATGCCGATGTCCACAAGTTTCGCTATGGAACCAGAAAAGAGCATATTGCCAAAATGGTGGGAGCTGGCAAAATTCCGTTGCTGGACCTGGATGTGCAAGGCGGACATAATGTTATCGATATTTATGGTGATGAACTGGTTTCAGTTTTCATTTACCCGCCCTCCTGGGAAGTGCTCGAACAAAGATTGCGTGGCAGGGGCACAGACAGCGATGAAGTCATACAGACTCGCATGGAAAATGCTCGTTGGGAGATCAGTTTTGCTGAAAAGTACGATTATTTTATCTTAAATGATGATTTGGATAAGGCTTTGGTAAAAATGAAGGCAATTTTGATTGCAGAACGATGCCGCCGAATCAGGCACTCAGAATTTCCATTGAAATAGATAAAATTTGAATAATTGCAGAGAATAGTGTACATTTAGCGGTCCGGATGAAAATCCGCGTCGCTTTTTTGTGCCTGTTGGCCCAGTAGATTGAGGTAAATAATGACTTACATACGTCGTAAAGATGTTACAGACAGAATTCCTAACAAATTTGAAGCTATCAGGGTTATGTCCCTTGAGACCAGAAGGTTGAATGACAGGGCAAATACTCTGGGAATCAATCTGCCAGGTAAAATGACTTCCAATGCTGTTCAACGTTTCATCGATGGCAAAATTGCAACTTATGATATCAAAAAGCGTCGTCGTGAATTGATGGATGCTGAAAAGGAAGGCCAGGCATAGCATGACCGACAAACGGTCTAATGTTCTGCTTTTGGTTACTGGCGGCATCGCCGCTTATAAATCGTGTTATCTAACCCGTCTTTTAATTAAGGCGGGTTTTTCTGTGCGTGTTGCGATGACTGAATCGGCGCAACATTTTGTAGGTTCTGTAACTTTCAGAACTCTTTCAGGCCACGGTGTGGCAACTGACTTGTGGGGCGAAGGGGATACTGATCCTCTTGACCATGTTGACCTTGCTCGAGGGGCTGGTATCGCTGTTGTAGCACCTG
>JABIBH010000361.1 GCA_018652925.1 bacterium
CACTCAGCCATCACTTCGGCAGTTGGATTCTCCAGCCCCGGGATCTCATTTAGGCAGAAATGATCCATTTTTGCCAACAATGGCTCAAATGCCGCTTTAATATCGTTATAATCAACAATCCAGCCAGTATATGGAGTAACATCACCTTCAACGCCGATTATAATTTTATAAGTATGTCCATGCAATCGACCACATTTATGCTCTTCAGGGACATTTGGAAGCCAATGAGCTGCATCAATTGTGAACGATTTTGTTATTCTGGTGGGCATCTGCTTCTCCATCGGGTAATTCAGTTTCAACTTACAATACAGACTAATACAGTTTATCTGTAAAAGCTAGGTTCATAACACTCAACTTCCTGGAAATGCTGCCGATAGAAGTCAGAGAATGGAGGTAGAGTTATATGAAAGTTTCATGTGATGGCGTTATGACTTCCGACGAACTTAACATTGATGTTAAAAACGCAGAAGCAGTTAGAACTCCAGACTTGAATTTAAAACCGATTTTGCGGGCTGCTGGGCAGCTCAACAGGTGCATGTCTGTTGCCGATGTAACCTCTATTTTCCATGAGCTGGCTTGTGATACAGGCTACAGGATGCTGCTAATGAGAAAGTGGAGCAGCGGTTTACGAGTTTTGCTGGCAGTTGGTATCGATGTTCCAGCAAGAATGACAACCAGTGGAGATAATCCAGAATTAATTTCGTTGATCGAAAATGATATATTTGACCTGACCAGTGATGAGAAATCAGTTTACGTAGGCAACTTGACATCAAAAGTAGTGTCAGGTGAGTTTATGCAGATAGCAAATATCGGGAACCAGCAATCATTTATTTTGCCGCTACCATCTCGGGGGAGATGGAATACAAGTATCTACTTTGATTGGGATGTGGACTGCAAAGTTGCCAGTTTATTGCCAATGTTAGCAAATAGTGCTTTAACTAAGTTACATTGTATTGAAGCTGGAATAGAAACATCAGGCACTAAAATTGCGGCAATGGTGGCAGCTGAAAAAGCTCGGAAAACGGATTTATCAAACATAGAGCTTTCAACGCTTACTCCTGAAAAAGTAGTCGACATGGTTGGTGAGCTTTCAGTATTACCACAGGTTGCATCAAAGATTCTTTCATTACTTTCAAAAGATGATGCAACAGCAGCAGATCTGGAGCGGGAGATTAGTCTGGATCAGGTAATGACTGCGCGAATTCTGGGTGTAGCAAATTCATCATATTTTATGGGTAATTCAGAAATCAAGACGGTTCGCGATGCGATAGTGAGATTAGGTTTCAGAACAATCAGAAGCTGGACTTTGGTCGCAGCTTCACGGGCAGTAATTTTGGGTGGTCGTAAAAGCGAAGTGTTGAATTCGATTTGGGAAAAATCAGTATCGACCGCAATTGCCTGCCAAGTTGCCGCTGATATTTCAGGACTTTGCAATCGAGAAGTAGCTTTTACAGGTGGGCTCATGCAGAACCTTGGTCAGCTTGTGTTGGCAAGAGCTCTGCCTGATCAGTATAAAAAAATATTTGAATCGGCAAACAAACAGGGTGAACCGGTTCATGCAATAGAAAAAACAACGTTTGGATTTGATCATGGTGATCTTGGCGGTTGTCTGATAGACAGATGGCATCTGAATCCTGAATTAGCTGGTGCGGTGAAATTGCACCATGCGGGATATGAGGAAGAAGTACCTGAGCTTGCCAGGTTGATTGCGTTGGGTGAGGAATTGGCAGAAGTCAGAGATAACACATTAGAAGTTGTTGAAGTGAAGCACGCTATTAGTGAAAATGCTAAAATATTGAACATAGATGTAGATACATGGACTAAAATGTGGGAAGAGCTTTCTACAATTGATGTAGAGTGCTAATCTTTTTCCTTTTCAAGTGGTATCTCATAGCAAAGACGGCACCTTGCTTCGTATGTTCCTTGTGCTCCTACAACAATTTTATCAGTACAATCTGTTAGCCTTTGAGTATGGTTGGCAGGATTGCCGCATCTCATGCAGATTGCTAGCTGTTTTGTGACATATTCGGCAATTGCCATCAGAACAGGCATTGGACCAAACGGTTCGCCTCTATAATCCTGGTCGAGACCAGCCACAATTACTCTTTTGCCACGATTTGCCAACTTGTTGCAAACTTCTACAATATTGTCATCAAAAAATTGTGCCTCATCAATCCCGATAACTTGAACTTTATCGTCCACCAGCTTCATGATTTCTTCGCTGGATTCAACTGGAGTACTGGAAAGGCGTTGCTGGTTATGTGAAACAATGTCTTTATCATCATATCGATCATCTAATTTAGGTTTAAACAGTTGTATACGCTGCCTGGCAATTTCTGCACGACGAACTCTTTTAATTAATTCTTCGCTTTTGCCGCTGAACATTGAGCCGCAAATAACTTCGATCCAGCCAGCTTTATTCTGGATAATCTGCATTTTATCTCCTGAGGGGCTTTAAAATTAGCAAATCTCTGAACTGGGAATGTATTCGATTTTCCAAATAAAATCCAGTCAACTTCTTCAGGTTGTCATAAGAGCAGTAAAAAGCTATAATTTTAATATGTGGAATACAACAAACTTCAAAAAACAGATTGGTATGCCTGTTATAGGCATGATCCATCTTCGCGCACTACCCGGTTCACCTGGGTGGGATAGTGACCTAACTTCTGTAATGAACGCAGCAATAGCTGATGCCGATGCGTTGGTGGAGGGCGGTGTTGGTGCATTTATGTTGGAAAACTACAACGATGTGCCTTTCTTCCGTACCAAGGTTCCGCCTGTGACAGTTGCATCGATGACACGAATCGCAGCAGCAGTCAGAGACAGGCACCCTTCAATGCCTCTTGGTATTAATGTGCTTCGGAATGATGCTGAGTCTGCTTTGAGTATTGCCGCTGCCGTTGATGCAAATTATGTCAGAGTAAATGTGTTATGTGGGGCAGTAGTAACTGATCAGGGTTTGATAGAAGGTGATGCTGCAGAAGTACTTCGCTTGCGTGAGCAAATTGCTAAAGATGTAGCAATCTGGGCAGATCTCCGAGTGAAACATGCAGCCCCTTTGGCAGAACGACCACTAATTGATGAGGCTGGAGACTTGCGGCTTCGTGCCAAAGCCGATGCTGTTATTATCTCCGGTTCATCAACTGGCGCAAAAGCAGATAGCTCTGAATTAAGTATTGCCCGTGAAGCATTACCTGACTGTCCCTTGTTAATAGGTAGTGGAATGGACTGTGAAAATCTGAATGAATTCAGTGATGCCGATGGATTTATTGTCGGCTCTTCTCTGAAATCGACAGGGCCGTTTGGGTATCCGGTTGTCGACGCAGAAAAAGTTTTTAACTTTGTGGCAGCGGTTCGTAAACTAAAAAAGGTGTAAAATGAATATTCTGGTAACTGGCGGGGCAGGGTTCATCGGTTCCAATTTTATTATCAAGGTTTTGAAAAAGAACCAGGATAAAATAGTAAATCTTGATCTGTTGACTTATGCCGGTAACCTGGAAAATTTGGCAGAATGTGAAGGCAATTCAAATTATCGATTTGTAAAAGGTGACATTGGCGACAGTAAATTAGTCCACTCAATTATTGAGGAAGAAAAGATTGAAGCGATTGTAAATTTTGCTGCTGAAAGCCATGTAGACCGATCAATCGATGGCCCAAAAATATTTGTAGAAACCAACGTGCTAGGCACTCAAAATCTGCTGCAAGTTGCCAAAGAATTATCGGTGAAAAGATTTTTACAAGTTAGCACTGACGAAGTCTATGGCTCTCTTGGCAAGGATGGATTTTTTACTGAGCAAAGTATGATTAAACCAAATTCACCATACTCGGCCTCAAAAGCATCTGCCGACCATTTCTGTCGTGCCTGGTACCACACATTCAATTTTCCAGCCATGATAACTCGCTGTAGTAATAATTATGGACCTTACCAGTTTCCTGAGAAGCTGATTCCGTTGATGATTGCCAATGCACTTGATGACAAAGAGTTACCTATCTATGGCGACGGTAAGAATGTTCGTGACTGGTTGCATGTAGATGATCATTGCGACGCAATCTATACAGTTTTAACCGATGGGAAACCTGGTGCTGTTTACAATATTGGTGGCAACAACGAGATGGAGAATATTCAGATAGTTGAGTTGTTACTGGAAATGCTGGGTAAGGATAAGTCGCTGATTAAATTTGTAAAAGACCGTCCAGGACATGACCAGCGATATGCAATCGATGCCAGCTTGATCAAACAGGAACTTGGTTGGGAACCTTCATATACTTTTGAAACCGGTATAAAAGAAACTGTCCAGTGGTATCTGGATAACCGCAAGTGGTGGGAAAGAGTTCGGTCTGGAAGTTACCAGGAATATTACAGCAACATGTACGGCTCCGACGGTCGTCATAAGACCAAATGAGTTTCATAAATTTACCAGACGGCAAAACAATCACGCTGGATGATTCAGTCAGCGATTTTTTGCAATGTGGAGTTGTATTCATTGAACAGGTGAAAATTGCTGATGGTGAAAGAGTTCAGAAGGAAATCGCAGAATTTTCCCAAACTCTTCAAACTGTTTTTGCCAATTTGAAGCCTTCGGAGATTCCCGGACTTGCTGAAGCAAGGAAATTGTATCGTGCCACAGGGGTGGACCCCACGCGCACCAGACCTTCAAGCGAAGCACTGCTTAGACGCGTACTAAAAGGAAATGACTTATATAAAATCTCCAATGCTGTGGATATGTGCAATCTTGCCAGCCTCGAATTTTTGTTACCAATTGGAATGTATGACTACAATAAAATTGAAGGCGATATAACTTTGCGTAAAGGCAAGTCAGGTGAAGAGTATGCTGGAATCCGCAAAGGGCCAGTCCACCTTGAAGGCAGGCTAGGACTTTTTGATTCTGTTGGTGGTTTTGGTTCACCGACCAGCGATTCTCTGCGTACTTCTGTTTGTGAAGAAACCACAAGCTTGCTGGCTATTATTATGTCGACTACAAGTTTTAAAAAAGAACGCCTCATTGAAAACAGTGCACACTTTGCTCAACTTGCAGCAAAATATTGTTTCGCCACCAGATCATGGCACACGTTATTACCGGAAGAGTAAAATGCTTAGACTACTTTTTATTTCCCTGCTATTTGCTCAAGGTTTATTAGCTGCAGATGGGGATCAAGTGATGGCAGTTACTGCCCATCCACTTGCAACCGAGGCAGCGGTTGAAGTATTGCGCGATGGCGGAAATGCCATGGATGCAGCAATAACTGCATCGTTTGTCCTGGCAGTAGTTGA
>JABIBH010000362.1 GCA_018652925.1 bacterium
GGGTTTTGCCAAACCCGATACCGGGGTCAACGATAATCTGTTCTGCAGATACGCCTGCTTTTTCTGCTTCTGATGCTCGATGAGCAAGATATACTGACACTTCATCAATTACAGAAGAATAGCTGGGGGCAACCTGCATGTCTGTTGGCGAGTTTTGCATATGCATCAGAATCAAGCCACATTTTTTATCGGCACAAAGAGGGAACATTTCAGGGTCACTGCCGGCAGAAATATCATTGATACCATCAACACCCAGACCAAGTGCAAGCTTGGCAGTGGCAGCGTGTCTGGTGTCTACAGTAATTGGTAAATCGATTTCAGAACGAATTGCTTCAAGTATGGGAAGCAACCTTTTTTGTTCCTCTGCAACAGAAACAGGCTTACTACCGGGGCGTGTTGATTCAGCACCAATATCAATTATATCTGCGCCGTCAGTACACATCAACAAAGCACCCGACAGTGCCGTAGCAATGTCGGGTGTTCGTGATTCTGCATAAAAACTGTCAGAAGTAAGGTTGAGAATTCCCATTACAAGAGGTTGCCGTTGATAACTCAGATTGTGGCTACCCAATGCAATAGATTTCAAATTACTCCTGTTCTTTGTCTTCAGGTCCATCTGTTTCATCGCCAAAGCCTGGCATAACAGGTTTTATTGGCTCATCGCTGTCAGTTACATCCAGTTCTTCAATTACCGGGTCAGGCAATTGCTCACCCTTCATAATGAGTTGAACTTCTTCACGATCGATGGTTTCTCGCTCCATCAAAGCAGCGGTCATTGCTTCAACTTTGTCTTTATTATTTTCAAGCAGTTTCCTGGCTTTTTCCAGTTGTTCATGGACAATGATGGAAACTTCGGCATCAATAACCTGCAAAGTATTTTCACTGACACTGCTTTTGCTGCTATAGTCACGACCCAGGAAAACCTGTTCATTGCCACTCTCAAAAGCAATTGGTCCCAGCTTGTCACTCATGCCAAGCCTGGTAACCATTGTGCGAGCAATATTAGTGACTTTCTGGATGTCAGAAATTGCACCGCTGCCCATATGGCCCAGGAAAATCTGTTCAGCTACACGACCACCAAGTGCCATGCAAATATTGTCGAGGTATTTTTCACGAGTGTAAGTGTACTCATCTTCATCAGGACGCATATAGGTCACACCAAGTGTCTGGCCACGTGGAATGATTGTAACTTTATGAACTGGATCTGCTTCTTCGCATAATTCGGCAACAACTGCGTGACCGGATTCGTGATATGCAGTCTCTTTTTTCTGAGCCTGAGTGAATACTCTGCTCCGACGCTCTGGTCCAAGAATCACTTTTTCCTTGGCATTTTCAAAGTCATCCATTGTGACTTCTTTGTGGTCCATTCTTGCAGCAAGCAAAGCAGCTTCGTTGACCAGGTTTGCCAGGTCAGCACCAGACATTCCTGGTGTTCCTCCAGCAATAACTTTGGCGTTAACATCTTCGCTGTATTTTATCTTTTTCATGTGAACTTTAAGAATTGCTTCTCTGCCTTTAAGGTCAGGCAGGTCAACTGTAATTCTACGGTCAAATCTACCTGGACGTAACAGGGCAGGATCAAGAACATCGGGTCTGTTTGTTGCAGCGAGCAGAATGACGCCTTCGTTACTTTCAAAACCATCCATCTCAACCAACAACTGATTCAGAGTTTGCTCGCGCTCGTCGTGGCCACCGCCAAGTCCAGCTCCACGTTGTCTACCTACTGCATCGATCTCATCAATAAACAGAATACAGGGAGCATTTTTCTTTCCCTGATCAAACATATCGCGAACTCGTGATGCACCAACCCCAACAAACATTTCAACAAAATCAGATCCACTCATTGAGAAGAATGGAACATCAGCTTCACCGGCAACTGCTCTGCCAAGTAAGGTTTTACCGGTTCCAGGTGCGCCTACAAGTAGAGCTCCTTTGGGAATTCTGCCACCAAGACGTTGAAACTTTTTAGGGGAGCGGAGGAATTCAATAATTTCCTGCAACTCAACTTTTGCTTCGTCACAACCTGCAACGTCTTCAAAAGTAACTTTGATTTTATCGATATTCATCAGCTTGGCTTTACTTTTACCAAAACTGAAAGCCTTGTTGTTGCCACCTTGCATCTGTCGAATAAAGAAAAGCCAAATGACAAGGATCAGCAGGAAAGGAAGATAGTAAGTAACAATAATTGTCAGCCAGCTGGTCTTTGCAGTTTCGCCCTTCAGGAGGGCTCCCTGGTTATTTTCTTTAATCCACTTTGGTAATTCAGGATCTTCAGTCAGCAATACCAACTGGAATCGGTCTACTGATTGTATAAGACCACTATCCAGAGTGACTTCAGCTGGAGTAACAAGTTTTCCCTGAATTTCCAGGTTTGTTTTAGTGATTGAATCAATATTGCCTGCCAGCACCTGCTCTTCAAAAGCAGTGTAGCTAATCTCATATACCTGTGCCTTGCGCGAACTCATCATGTTGAATGCAAGCATTCCCAAAACCAGAAGCAGTAGCCAGAATCCGATTGTTTTCCCTGGCATAGGAGGCATTGGCATGGAACCTTTTGGTTGTTTTGGTCCGTTTTTCTTTTCGTTAGACATCTAACTCCTAAAATTCTATTTGCAGTGTAACCGATGCTCCCGAATCAAGTTCGGTTGCCCGCTGCGCTTGTGCAAGTCCAACAACCCAGAGTAACCCCAGGTCATCTTCAACAATATAAACATTTTCTCTGTCGCTGATGCCAACACGTTTTTCACGTAATAAATCGCTAATTTTCTTTGTCCCATTCAGACCAGGTAACCTGATTTTATCTCCAGGCTGCCATTTGCGCAAAGTCGGTTTTCCACAAATACAGTTAGCAGGCAAAGTTAAATTGTACGAAGCATCAGGTGCAGGTTCCTCAACAATACATAAAACAGGACAGTTAGTCACCTTTTGTTCTGAAACAAACCGCAAAATATCAAACTCACGAACTGCTCTCCAGTTCCCAACCAAATCCAGCGCTGATCCGCTCTTGGAATTAGGCAGCCAATCCAGCAGGGCGTCGATATGATGCATGGACAGGTCACGCTGCAAACCGTGTTCAGTTAACAGAATATGCCTGACAACTCTTGCAGCAAGAGGTCTGCTCAAACTGGATAAACCATCTACTGTCAGAGGATCAAGATTTTGGGCAGCATCAATTGTCAATGAATCCAGAAGCTCACTGTCGCGCTCCAGAAGTTCAGCAGTACGGGCAGGACTATCCGTGGAATCAAAAATATCGGCCATCAGGGGAATTAATTCATTTCGAACTCGATTGCGAGTAAACTCGTTGCTGCTATTGGATTTATCAGTTCGATAGCCTTGGTCACGCTGGCCCAGGAACTCAATAATTTCAGTTCTGGAAACATTAAGCATCGGGTGAATTGTGCGACCGGAAATCGGTCTGATACCTCTTAATCCATCAAGGCCAGCACCACGCATGAGTCGCATAATTACAGTTTCAACCTGATCGTCGCGATGGTGCCCAGTAGCGATTGCAGTGAAACCTTTATCCAGAACCAAGTCAAAGTAGGCTCTGCGCTCAACTCTGCATCGTTCTTCCAGGTTTGAAGGATCTTTTTCATAATCATTGACTGTA
>JABIBH010000363.1 GCA_018652925.1 bacterium
ATTATTCCCAGCTGATTGTCTTTGATACCATCACTGAAAACTGGGTTGATGTTGATGCGGGCACTGCCGGTACTCAAGGTATACTGCTTAATGGAACCAACCCGTTTTGTCAGCCTGAGCCACGTGAAGATGGTACTATTCTGGTTGGGACAACCGGCTTTTATGGTTCACTTGATGGCGGGATTGAAGTTGTTGATACCAATACTCTGACAAGCAGCGGATTTATTATTACAGAAGCTGATCTCGGTAATGACTTGCTCGATTTTGCCGATGCCGATGGCTACGGCTATGTAGTTATTGCAAATGACAGCTGGGGCAACGACATGCTTCGCTATGAAGGCACATCAGTTGAAACTGTTCTGACTTCCGATGGTTGGGATTACTCTCATATCGTTATTGATGGCAACCAACTTCTGCTATGTGACAGAGCATATACCAGTCCAGGTGTTCGTGTATTTGAGACCACCACAGGAGTAGAACTCACAACAGCCCCAATTGCAACAGGTCTGGCACCGTTTATGATTACACTTCCGGAAGATGGCGGTGTGACAGATGTGCCGGCCGCAATTGCTGAGCTGAAAATGCGCGCTCCATGGCCAAATCCTGCCAACCCATCGACATCATTTTCTGTAATAGTGCCAAATGGAACAGTTGTGCAAATGAAAGTAATGGATATGCGTGGGCGTGTTGTAAGAAGTGCAAGTGTGACTGCAATTGGTGAGACTGCATCGTGGTCATTTAATGGTCTGAACGATAGCGGAGCTGCAGTTGCGTCGGGGATTTATAGATGTGTTGCAGTTAGTAATTCAGGGACTGCAACTCGCACCTTCACCATTGTCCGATAGCACGACAATGTGTATGCTGAACTCTGGAGGTAATTATGGCACGGATTTATACAAAAGGTGGCGACAAGGGAGAGACCTCACTGAGCAATGGTCAGCGAGTCTCCAAGTCGGCTTCCAGAGTTTGTCTTTATGGTGAAGTTGATGAGCTGAATAGTTGCCTTGGGCTTGCAAATTCAATGATGAAAGAGCCTGTTCAGATGGTTCTCATTTTGCAATCGAGACTTTTTGACCTGGGCGCGATACTTGCCAATCCTGATGCAGAGCAAAGTGGCAGTTGTCTTGATGTTGATTATTTGGAAGCCGAAATCGACAAGATGACCGCGGACTTACCGGAGTTGAAGAACTTCATTCTACCTGCAGGGTGTTCTGCTGCCTCTGCTTTTCATGTAGCGCGATCAGTCTGCCGTCGAGTTGAACGTTCTGCTGTAAATGATGATTGTTCAGATGAAGTTATTAAGTTTTTAAACAGAATCAGTGACTATTTGTTTACCCTTGCCAGATTCGTGAACAGGCAAAATGGGGTAGAGGATATTGGGTGGGAGAAACAAAGTCATGACAGATAATAATCGCTGGGATGAAAGATATAAATCAGGAAGTGTGCCGTGGGATGCTGGTCAGCCGGATTTCAATCTCATCGAAACTGTAAAAAACTTCCCTGTACCAAAATGTAATGCTCTGGATCTTGGTTGTGGAACCGGAGATAATTCAATTTGGCTTGCACAAAATGGGTTCAAAGTTATCAGTACAGATCTATCTGAGCTTGCAATTGAAAGGGCCAGAAAAAAGGCCGCTTCTGCTGGTGCTGAATGTGATTTTATATATGGCGATTTCATGTTTGAGGAAGTTAGGGGTGCACCGTTCGGTTTTGTTTTTGACAGAGGCTGTTTTCATTCTTACAAGACAAATCATGAACGTAAAAAGTTTGCCCGCAATGTAGCATCGCACCTTGGTGATAAAGGACTTTGGCTGACAATGATGGGCAATGCCGATGAAGACAGACCCGGCGAAGGTCCGCCACAGGTAACAGCCGAAGAGCTTGTTTCAGCTGTTGAACCGTGTTTTGAGATTTTGTCTCTTGAATCTAGTCACTTTGGGTCAAATCAGAAAAATCCACCCAGAGCATGGTGTTGTTTGATGCGGAAGCGGATTGACTGAAAGCAATCGGGGATTCATACGGCTACTGAACAAACAAAAACCCCCGCTTTTTAAGGCAGGGGTTTTAAAACTATCTAACTAAAAACTAGTCAACCATTGTGATGCACTCAGTAGGGCATACTTCAACGCATGCTTCGCAGTCTGTGCATTCTTCAGGATCAACCAAAGCTACATCACCACTCATTGTGATACATTCAGTTGGACATTCTTCAACACATGCTTCGCAGCCGGTGCATTCTTCTGGGTTTACTAAAGCTGGCATTTTGGAACTCCTGTTTTTGTGTTCAGATTATCACTTGCAATGGAACAATTAGTCAGAAATGTTCAGTTGTCAAATATTGATTTTAAGTTATCGATAACGATTATCATAATCGCTGTCGACGGGAAACCTTACTGAATAACAAGGCTATAGAGCCTGCTAACAAAACAAAATCTCGGAATAATAGCTGCAGTCCGATGACATGTCCGCTTTCAGTACCAAAACAGCCACACGATATATCCAGGTCTCTGAAAAGTGCAGATGAAATTGCACCGATAAACATCAGTATCATCAAAGAAACCAGCAGCGATGCACCTTTGATGTACTTCCCACCAAGCAGTGCTGCGCCGGCAAAGAACTCCAGATAAGGTAGGTAGATAGCAAACGGGTGGAGCAGAGCGGCAGGAACCAGTCGATAATGAAAAATGCTCAACGCAAATGCATCGGGGTGAAATATTTTGTCAAATGAGGCATAAATAAATGTGCCACCAATCATCAATCGTAAAAGTAGTTCAATATAGTCAGGAAGTTTCAGATTTCTCATTTTCTGACCTCCCCACCGGCACGTTCCCAGGCGGAGATGTCGCCACGCATAAGAACAAGATTTTTGTAACCCCGTTCAGATATTCGTTCTGCAATTGCAGATAGGCTCATCAGGTCACCGTTGCCAACAAGTAGCAGTTTATCTTCTGGAAGTATGAAGTCAAAGAGGTCGCGGAAGTCGTTGTCAAAGCTTTCCTGCCGAACTGGAAATGCTCCTGGAAGTCGGATCTCAGGCTCGCCACTGCGAATGTCGACAAGAACAACAGCGTTGTCGTTCAACATTTGTACTGCGTCAACTGCGTTAACCAGATCAAAATTGACGCCCAACTCGTAGCTGGCGA
>JABIBH010000364.1 GCA_018652925.1 bacterium
ATATCTGAACTTCCCAAATTGTCTCGGAACACCAGCTGCAACCAAAGAGGCGTCTCCGTCCAGAAACAATCCACATGAGTTGACAAATCGTTTGCCAGCAAACTCAGCTACATCGATCGACAGGATCTTACCAGCAACAACAGCCTCCACTCCATCTTCAATGGAGTTCAATCCCAGCCCAGCAGCAAAATCGTTACCACTGCCACATGGAATTATTCCTAGTTTTGCATCTGCTCCAACAAGGCCAGTAGCAATTTCGCTGACTGTTCCATCACCACCAACTGCAACTACAACATCATGTTTTTCAGCTGCACCGGCGGCAAGCTCGGAAGCTCCGCGCGGCAAATGAGTAACCATAATTTCAACATCGATGCCGTGGGCTGAAAACAATTCAGAAACATCGTCAACAGATAGCCTATTGCGAGGTGGCCCTGCTACAGGGTTCATTACTACTGCAACAGAATTGCTCAAAAGACCCTCTCAGAAAGTAAGGCAGGTGGCGGGAATGTGTGGGAATCGAACCCACCCAGGACGGTAAACGCGCCCAACACAAGGATTTGAAGTCCCGGAGGACCACCAGGCCCCATCCACTCCCACCTATAATTCCATTATATAACGGTCAAGCTATTGCTTGATGCAAATCATTTCTATTTCAACAGCAGCATCAACTGGAAGCCGAGCTACTTCCACTGCAGAACGTGCAGGTGGATTCTGACTGAAAACCTTAGCATACACTTCATTAACTGCAGCAAAGTCGTTCATATCGCGCAAGAAAACAGTAACTTTTACAACATCATCAAATGTCATTCCGCCTGCTTCAATCACAGCTCTGGCATTTTCAAGAGCTTTTGCGGCCTGCCCAGCAGCAGTGTCACATACAAAAGAACCTGTCTCTGCATCGATACCCAACTGCCCTGCAGTAAAAAGCATTCCACCTGAAACGATGCCTTGGCTGTATGGACCAATCGCAGCTGGCGATTTATCCGTGCTAATTATTTCTCTCGTCATTGGGGTCTCCTATTCAACTGTTACAGACTTTGCAAGGTTCCTTGGCTGATCAACATTTTCGCCTCGCAACAATGCAATATGATATGAAAGTAGCTGCAATGGAATAACAGCTAGCAATGGAGTTAGCATATTAAGTGATTCGGGAATTTCTATCACATGATCACTCATCTCGCTTATCTCTTTTTCACCTTCAGAAACGATGCTGATGATTTTTCCTTCACGTGCTTTAACCTCCTGTACATTACCCTTGATTTTCTGATAGCTACCATCGCTGGTGCTGATCACCAGTACAGGCATATCAGGATCAATTAATGCAATTGGACCATGCTTCATCTCCGCAGCAGGGTAGCCTTCTGCGTGAATATAGCTGATCTCTTTTAATTTCAGGGCACCTTCCAGGGCAATTGGAAAATTATACCCTCGGCCAAGGTACAAGAAATTTGCAACATCCTTATAAACCTTGGCAATCTCCAGAATCTTGTCAGATTGTTCAAGAATCTTATTAATCTTTTCTGGGATAAGCTCCAGTTCTTTAATAATCCTCTGTCCTCTGACCAGAGACATATTGCGTCTACGTGCAAGTAGTACTGTCAGCAGCAACAATATTGTAACCTGACTTGTGAAAGCCTTGGTTGAGGCAACACCAATTTCAGGACCAGCGTGTATATAAATACCTGCATCAGATTCTCTGGCAATAGTTGAACCAACTACGTTGGTTAGGCCAAGGACTTTCGCTCCTCTTCTCCGTGCTTCACGCATCGCTTCCAGAGTATCGAGTGTTTCGCCACTCTGGCTAATTACAAAACAGACTGTCCCCGGCTCAATAACTGGAGATCTGTAGCGAAATTCCGATGCATATTCTACTTCAACCGGAATTCCAGCATGTTCTTCAATAAGATATTCACCAAGCAGTGCAGCATGCCAGCTAGTGCCACATGCTAAAATTACAATCCTTTTAATCTCGCGTAATTCTGTGTCACTCATCTCCAGGCCATCCAGTTTCATATCGCCAAGCTCTGGCAATATTCTACCTCTGAATGAATCACGAATTGTTTTGGGTTGCTCAAATATTTCCTTGAGCATGAAATGTGGATAGCCACCCTTTTGAATTTGGTCCAGGTCCCAGTTTATTTCATTTATTTCACGACTTAGCGGCACATTATCGATACTTGTTACATCAACTCCGTCAGGAGTCAAAACGGCCACATCTCCATCCTTGAGATACAAAACACGCTTGGTTTCACCCAAAATTGCAGCAACATCACTTGCCAAATAATTGCACTCTTCTCCCAACCCAACTACAAGCGGAGAACCAAGTCTGGCAGCTACAATTTTTTCAGGTTCATCAGCATGCATAACTGCAAGACCATAAGTACCTTCCACAAGGTGTAGGATCTTACGTACTGTATCTTCAAGACAACCTTCATAATACTCACTGATAAGATGAGCCAACACTTCTGAATCAGTATCTGAAATAAACTCATGTCCAGAAGCAGCAAGTCTGGTTTTAAGAGCTGTAAAGTTTTCAATTATTCCATTATGAACAATTACAACATCACAATTACCATCACAATGTGGGTGAGCATTTATTACATTTGGTGGACCGTGAGTTGCCCAGCGTGTATGAGCAATACCGGTCAACCCTTCCAGATTTTCCCCACGAGTCACATTTTCAAGCTCGGATATTTTACCTTTAGCTTTGAATATATTCAGACCACCATTGGAAACTGCAATTCCAGAACTGTCATAACCTCTGTATTCAAGCCTCTTAAGGCCGTTGATAAGTATATCTGCTACCGGCTTGTTTCCAGTAATTCCAACTATACCACACATATAAAACCTATCCCTTCAGATAGTTCTGAGTTTTTGAAATCAAACTATTGACTTTGTCCAGTGACTCAGCTTCAGCAATTACTCTGATAACCGGTTC
>JABIBH010000365.1 GCA_018652925.1 bacterium
AATAATGATGTCACCTGAGGCTTTGGAGATGCCGTCGTTACGTGCAACAGTGCCCAGGTTTTCTGAAAGTGATACCAGTTGGCAGTCCGGGAAGTATTTTGCTACTGCCTGGCTTGTACCATCTTCGCTGCCATTATCCACAACTACAATTTCGGCCTCTAGTGAGGAAAGATTACTCAGGGTTTCAATCAGGCAATCACGCCGATTCCAGGTCAGCACTACTATCGATATTTTCAAAGCAGCCCTCCTGAAGGTGGCAAAAGGTTACGATCGGCAAGTTCAGGTAACACTATATCCAGTAGAGCAAGTGTTGGAGAAGCAAAATCGTGTAAAAGGATGATATCACCCGGTATCACATTATCCAAAAGACGATGTGCTGCCTCAACTCCATCAGCCTCAGTTTTGCAGTCCCAGTCCAGAGGGTCGCATGACCAATAAACTGACTGCAGATTTTTCATGCGAGGCAATAACAGTGATGACGGGTTAATGCTGCCCTCGGGGTGACGGTAATATTTACAAACCGTTCCGGTCGCTGCAGCAATTGTCTGCTGGCACATGTCGATTTCTCTTGAGATGTTATTAGTTGCAGGGGCATGATTAAAAGAGTGATTCCCAATCTGGTGCCCTCTTTCAACAACACTTTTTGCAAGTTCCGGGTGTTTTTCAACAAATTTGCCGACCATAAAAAACAGTGCACTGGTGTTGTATTGCTCTAGTTTATCCATCGCCAATTCAGTGACACCGGGAGTAGGGCCATCGTCAAAAGTCAGAAGCACAAAGTTGCTGCATCGCTCAGGGAGGCGTTGCAGTAAAAGGGTTGCTGGTATCATTTTTCGTAGTTGTGATTTCATAGCACCGAATTGTAGGGCAATCTCAGTAAACTTGCCACTTCATAATAATTAAACATGGATTTGGGGCAACTTTCCTGTTGATTCCGGCAAAACTAGAGTTCATCTTACTACAGTCAGTAGTACATTCATTTTTTTGATCTGGGAGAATTGCTATGCGTTGGTTGATGCTTGTTGCCTTATTGTTCGTTCTTGTAGGTTGCGGTTCAGATAAAGCTGAAGAAACAACTGTTGAAGCCGCTAAAACTTTTGGCGATGGAATTACACTTACTGAAGTAACTCCAATCAGCGAGATGTTTGCTGACCCTGAAAAATTCGATGGCCAGACAGTTCTGGTTGAAGGTGCTGCTGTAGCTGTATGTGAGCATCGTGGATGCTGGTTCTCTATTGCCAGTGATGTTGAAGGCGAGTCACTTCGTTTCAAAGTAGAAGACGGCGTAATGGTTTTCACCCCGGATATCGTTGGTGGAATAATGCGTGCAGAAGGTATTTTCACAGTTAACACTTTGGATCTGGAAACTACTCGTAAAATCTGTGCCCACAATGCTGAAGAAGCAGGCGAAGAATTCGATCCGGAATCAGTTACTGAAGGCATGACCTATAACCAGATTTCCGGTTCTGGAGCTATTCTGCTTAAGGCTGTGGAGTAATAAATTGAAAAAATTTCGCAAGGTTTGCCGTTGGCTGCATCAGCACCTGGGGTTTCTGGCTGTCGGTCTGACTCTGGTTTATGGAATTAGTGGAATAGCTGTCAACCATGCACATCACTGGGATGCAAATTATCAGCGTGGTGTGGAAGTTTTCATGATCGAACCTGCAGGCACAGGTCCCACATTGGATCTGTTGCCAGTGGTTATTGATCGTGTGAAGCCAGCACTGGAAATCAAAAACAGTTGGCGCATGGAAGTTGATATTCTTCAGCTGTTTGTTGAAGGCGGACAGTACGATATAAATCTTCTTACAGGTGAAGTAGTCTACAGAACTTTCAAAGAGCGCACCATGTTCTACGATATGAATTTCATGCACTTGAATACTGGTAAATCAGTTTGGACAGGCATTGCCGACGCGTTTGCAGGCATTCTGATTATTCTTGCACTTACAGGAATATTTCTGGTAAGAGGCAGTAAAGGTCTTAAAGGCAGAGGTGGAATCCTGATGGGGCTTGGCTTTTTCCTGCCTTTGATTTACATCGTTGTAGAACGATATCTGTAACAGGAGAATTGTTTTGAAAATCGGCATTCGCAGAGAAGACAAAAACAAGTGGGAACGACGAGTTCCATTGACACCAACAGATGCTGGATATCTGTTTGCTAAAGGTGTTGATCTTGTAATTCAACCTTCAGACATAAGGGTTTTCCCAGACAGTGATTACAGCAGTGCTGGATTACCTGTGAGTGAAAATGCGATTAATGCAGATTTTCTGATTGCGGTAAAAGAGATTCCAATCGATATGATTCAGCAAGGCGGCAAGTACCTCTGCTTTGCTCATGTTATAAAAGCACAACCTTATAATATGCCAACGCTGAAACGATTTATCGATTCAGGTTGCACGCTGTTGGACTATGAAAAAGTTGTTGATACTGATAACCGGCGATTGATATTTTTCAGTATTCATGCCGGTTATGCAGGGATGATTGAATCGTTGCGGGCATTGGGGTTGAGGTTGAAAAGCCAGGGTACAGAGACTCCACTTGCCGATGTAAAACCTGCGTATGAATACAAAGATTTGAACGATGCAGAGCAGCAGATTACAGCAATTGGTCACCAACTTTTAGAGAATCCTCCTGCAGAACCAATCGTTATTGGTATTTCTGGATATGGCAATGTTTCTCAAGGTGCGCAAAAAGTTTTGTCATGGTTGCCTGTTACTGTTGTTGCTCCGGAAGATGTTGCCAAGGCTGGTGAGCTTGCAGACAAACCGCTTGTAAAAGTTGTGTTTGGTGAAAAGGATATGGTAGCACCGGCTGGCG
>JABIBH010000032.1 GCA_018652925.1 bacterium
CATTTCATTGCAGCATTCAGCAGTTATAACAGTGATATTACTGAACTGGGTGAGCAGTGGCTTTCCAGAGCTGGTGCACCGATGATCTATCTTCAGGATGTTGAATCCGATGGCAGCAATGTCACTTTCACAATCACTCAGGACGAACCGGTATGGGACATTGAAGTTCCTGTTGTAATTGGTGATCAGGAACATGTTCTGCACATCGATTCAGCAAGTTCAACTTTTACACTGCCAACATCTGGAGCAAAAACTCTGAGCGTTGATCCTGATTATCATGTTTTCCGTAAACTGCATGCAGAAGAAATTGAGCCGACTTTAAGTCAGATATTTGGCGAGCAGGAGCTGCATTTTGTATTACCATCGGGACTTGCCGGGATACAAGCCAAAAAGTTTGCTGAAGAATGGGTTGAAGGTGAAGAATTTGTAACTTCTGATGGCACTTATGATGGTCACAGCAGAGTATATATCAACCCATCGGCAGAAACTGTTGCAGAATTGCTTCCCGAAAACGCACAGCTTGCTGGTAGCTACATGTTCTTGAATGGTGCTCGATACAAGCTGAAAGAAAATGATATAGTTCTGGCAATTGGAAATGAATTTGGCAAAACCGATTTGATTGTATTTGGTCATTTATATGATACGCTGCCAAAACTTGCTAGCAGAATAAGTCACTACGGTAAATATTCACATTTGGTTTTCCCTCAGCGTGGAAGGCCACAAAAAGGGAACTGGGATATTAAAGAGTCACCTCTTAACAGGAGAATAAAATGAGTAAAGTTGCATCGTTGAAACCAAAATCAGTCTGGAATGTTTTTGCAGAACTTTCAAAAGTTCCTCGTGGCAGTGGTAATGAAACTGCTGTTATGAACATGCTTAAAAAGTGGGCCGACAAACGCAATCTCCAGTGGAAACAGGATAAAGTTGGCAACTTGCTGGTCATAATTCCTGCAAGCAAAGGTATGGAAAGACGCAAGCCGGTTCTGGTCCAAGGCCATGTTGATATGGTTTGTGAAAAGAACGGTGACACAAAACACGATTTTGAAAAAGACCCTATCAAACTGCTGATCAAAGGTGACTGGATGACTGCCGATGGCACAACTCTGGGTGCCGATAATGGTATCGGTGTTGCAATGGGGCTGGCAGTTGCAGATGAACCAAAGATGAAGCATCCCAAAATCGAAGTTCTGATGACCGTTGATGAAGAACGCGGGCTTACCGGTGCTGCTGGTGTTGAGGAAGGGTTCTTTGAGAGTCGACGGATGATCAACCTCGATAGTGAAGAAGAAGATGCAATCTTCATTGGTTGTGCTGGTGGTCGTGATTCTGAATACAGAATCAGCAATCGTAAGAGCAAACTGTCAAAGGGCTATGTTGCGCGTAAAGTATCGATCAAAGGTCTGCTTGGTGGACACTCTGGTCTGGATATTCTGAAAAACCGTGGTAATGCAATCAAGATTTTGACCAGATTGCTCATGGCTGCAAAAGAAGAAATGCCAATCAAACTTGTTTCAATTGATGGCGGAAGTATGCGTAACGCAATTCCAAGAGAAGCTGAAGCAAAAGTTGTAATGCCAAAAGATAGAGCTGGCGAGTTTAAGAAGATTATTTCTGCTTGGGCAAACTGCCTTGCAACCGGTGAACTTGCAGGTCTTGATGATGGCTTCAATGTCAAAGTTGCACCATGCAAGGTTACCCACAGCTGGGGAGCAGGTTGCACAACTCGCACACTCGGTATGTTGGATGCGCTTCCAAATGGCGTACTTGGAATGAGCCTGGCTATTGCTGGTCTTGCAGATTCAAGTACCAACGTTGGCGTTGTTAAAACCGATGGCAACAAGGTCCGTATTGTTGTCTGCAGCAGGTCGTCAAACATGTGTACTCTGGAAGCAATCGTAAGCCAGCACAAGACTATTGGTGAACTTGCTGGAGTGACAGTTATTCAGCCTGAAGGGTATCCAGGGTGGATGCCAAATCCAAAATCGCAAATGGTTCAGACAACAGCAAAAGTATACAAGAAGATTTTCAAAAAAGAAGCTGGGTTGACTGCAATTCATGCCGGTCTTGAGTGTGGATTGTTGACTGAAAAATATCCTGACCTGGATATTGTTTCATTCGGCCCTGACATTCGCGGAGCTCACTCTCCAGATGAGAAGTTGAGCATCGGGTCAACAGGTAGAATCTGGAAACTGTTCCAGGGGCTGCTTGCGGAACTGTAATGCAGCACATAATTGTAATATCCGATGGTACGGGCGGCACGGCAAAGAGATTGCTTGATGCCGCCCTGGTTCAATTCCCCGAGCACGAATCCCATATATCAGTTCGACCCGATATCAGAACTACTGAACAAATCCAGGTTATAATGTCAGAAGCTGAAGCCAAAGGCAGCTTCATTGTGCATACAATGGCAACAGAAGAGATGCGCGTTGAAATATTGCGACTTGGAAAACTCCACAATATTGAAACAATCGATATGATGGGTTCCCTGCTTGCCAGGCTTTCAAGCCAGTTCGATATCTCACCAACCAGCAAGCCTGGACTTTTTACACGTTTGAACAGTGATTATTTCCGTCGAATTGAAGCTGTTGAATTTGCTATTAAACATGACGATGGGAAGAGAGTCAACGACCTCGAAGATGCTGAATTTGTGTTGTTGGGCGTATCGCGAACATTCAAAACTCCGTTGAGTATTTATATGTCGTTCATGGGATGGCACACAGCCAACGTGCCAATTATTCTTGGCATTACTCCACCCGATGTCCTGGAAAAGTTAAATAGTAAAAGAGTCTATTGTCTTACAACCAGACCACGCCGACTGTCAGTCTTGCGTCGCACAAGGCAGGAATATCTTGGAGGCTCAACTGGTGATTACGCAACAGTACCGCATGCAGCAAGAGAGCTTGAATATGCGGAGGCATTTTATAGTAAACATCCAGGATGGACATTGATTGATGTGACAAATAAACCGATTGAAGAAATTGCTTCCGAGATTCTGTCTGTTGCCAGAAAAAGAAACGCGCCTTAATTTTGATTCAACGGTAACTTCACAATAAAAGTACTTCCGCTGCCAGGCTCCGTTTCAAACGATATTTCCCCATGATGTTTATTAATCAATGAGTGACAGATTGAAAGTCCCTGCCCTGTGCCAGAGCCATCATCACTGGTAGTAAAGAACGGGTCAAAAATAGAGTCTTGTATGTCAGCGGGAATACCGGTTCCATTATCGACAACCCGTATTACAGCAAATTCTTTTTCAAGCTTTGTAGTAATTTTAATCAAGCCAAGTTCTGAGCCGTGGGTTTGTTCAATTGCGTGAGCAGCATTACAAACAAGGTTCAGGATAACCTGATTGATTTCACCTTGAAGACAGACAACCGGTGGCAGATTCTCATCAAAATCAGTTTCAACATTTGCTACATATTTCCACTCATTGCGTGCAACTGTAACAGTTGATGTTATCCCTTGATTCAAATCGATTGCCAGCATCTCTGTTGCTTCCGGATGTGAAAACTCTTTCATCGATTTCAATATTTCTGACACTTTGGAAATTTCTTCTCTTGCATGATCAAGAGCTTCAGGAATATCGATTTTCAACTTTTCAACATCATTGCCAACAATCAAATTATCAAAGGCTTGCCCCATGAAATTCATGTAATTCGCAAGATACTGCATCGGTGTATTAATATCGTTAGCAATGCCTGCAGCAAGTCGCCCAATTGATTCCAGTTTTTGAGCCTGACGCAATTGCATTTCCATACCATGCTTATCAGTACGGTCTTCAACATAGAGAGCCATTTTCTCCACACTCTTTTTTTCTGCATCAAAAACAGGACAAACTGTTATGGTGTAGAATCGATTTTTGTACTCATAGTCAGTGGAGTTGGTGACACCAAATTTTCTGCTTTCTTCAATTGAGTTCTGCAGTATACTCCGCAATTTTCTCGGAATATATTGAGCCAGTTCTTTACCAATCAGTTCACTGTTTCCAGCGTAAAACACTTTTTCGGCAATTTTATTATTACTGATTACAACACCTTGAGAATCAAGCAGGCAGGCAGCAAATAACGGAGTGTTCAACAGCACGCGAGCTGTTTCTTCACCATCACGCAGGTTTTGAGCCATCTGTTTACGACTGCACCAATTACCAAGCATCTCA
>JABIBH010000366.1 GCA_018652925.1 bacterium
GGAGTAGCAATTGACCGTCACCGACGACAAATTGATGGAGCAAATCAGTTCTGGCCAGGAGGCGGCTTTCCGTCTCCTGGTTCAGCGTTGGGAATCTCCACTGTTTGGTTTTTTGTGGCGAATGACTGGTTCTGAAGATGATGCTCGAGATTTGTGTCAGGACACTTTTGTAACTGTTTATTCCAGGTCCTCAGAGTATAAACCAGAGGGCAAGTTCAAAAGTTGGTTGTTCAGGATAGCAGGTAATTCAGCAAGAAGCTTTCTGCGTCGACGGAAAATAATTGGTTGGGTCAGCTTTGATTCTACAAAACATGACAGATCCGAAAATTGTGAATTACCAGATGCGGAAGTTAGCAGAAATCAGCAGGTAAAGATATTGCAGGCAGCAGTAGACAAGTTGCCGCCCAGACAGAAACAAGCTCTGGTTTTAAAACGATACCAGCAGTTGAGCCAAAAAGAAGTTGCTGAAGTAATGCAGATTTCTGAAAGTGCAGTAGAATCGTTGTTGGTACGGGCTCTAACTCAGCTTCGTAAACAGATTGGACGTTCACAATGAAAAACAAAACACCAGACTATCTCAATGAAGAATTCAGCGAGACATGGGACCTGCTTGGAGATATTGAAGCTCCGGAGCTTGGACAGCCCCTGGTTGTTGCTCTACCGTCTCATGGCAATCTGTTCAAGATTGGTTACGGCTTTGCAGTTGCAGCTTCAATTGCAATTGGCGTACTGATTGGTTCTTTTAATTTCAACAGTGCAACTGAACCTGGCATTGAAGATTTGATGACAGGGTCGTCGTTCTCAAATGAAGATCCATGGTCACTTGATACCGCAATTGTTTCTCTGCTTGATGAAGAGGTGAATTAATATGAAATTGGCGCTTTTACTTTTACTGAGGTTGTCAATTGGCTTTAATATCGGGTTTGTTATGAAATCGGATCAGCCACAGGAGATTGAAATGTCCTGTGATACTCCGGGTGCTGAAAATTTCTGCAAAGAGAACATGAACTCGATGTGTGGCGATATGATGCCCAAGATGCGTTCCGGTCGTAAAAATGTTATGCAGGCAAGAATGGCCCTCCGTGAAGCGATCAGAAATCCTGAACTTACTGAAGGGCAATTGCTGGAAAGAGTAAGCCAGGTTGCAATTGCGCAAGGACAACTAGATTCTCTTGCAGCAACATCACTGTTTGAAATCCTGAAAGCTGCCAGCCCTGAAGAAAGGGAAGAAGTCCTGCGATGCCTGCCATTTGGTCCTCAATCACGCCATAGAGGTCCTAAGCACAGGAGATAAGTCTCTACTTGTATCAGTAGCGAAACAATAGAAAAAGCCCTCCGCAATAACGGAGGGCTTTACTTTTATCAGTTTACTTTTTCGCAGCACTCAACATTTCTGTAATCTTGCTCATGCGCAGTTCGTAATCATTTGCAAATTTGATTACGTCTCTGGCAATTGATTTTGGGTCGAGCTGTGCATCTTCATAAACACCAGCAATTGAACCGCCACTACGCCACTGGTCGTCACGGTCACTGCACATTGCATATTCACTGCATAACGGGTTGAAATTCCAGTCGTTCATCAAACGACGGGCACGGTTTGTAACAACTGTGCTGTTCATTTTGTCGGCAGCAGTGATGACCTTGTCCTGATATGATTTATCCTGCAGCGCAAACAGTTGCGGACTTGGCACTGCAACTATTTTTACATTAACACCAGCAGAGTCAATTTCATCGATTGCACGAATCAGATTGTACGTACTCATTGTACCTTGAACAAAAAGGCACCCTTGTTGTGGCATGTCCGATTTGTAATCGCGCAGGATGTAAGCACCTTTGGCAGCTTCAAAATGTGAGGCCATTCCCAGAGCTTTACGGTCAGGAATTTCAACACCAGGGCGGGTGAGGTGCAGAGCAACTATTGGTCGATCGGTTTTTAAAGCGGCAGCCAACAGAACTGGCACTTCGTTATATTCCCAGGGGTGAATGTTGATAACATGCCCTTCGGGAAACATTTGAGTTATGCCTGGTGAGTAGACGCCAAAGTGGGTTCGAGAATCTTCGCCTGTTTCAGGACCACTGTGACCTGCAACCCAGATTGTTTTACCAAGTTTCAGTTCGCAATCCTGAGCCATCTGGCTGTACAAACGCATCGCGCCGTACTTCAGGTATGAAAATGCAGCGTAAGTACTGCTGGCAGTCCAGAAACCGTTGAATTCTTCTTCAGGTTTGTCACTCATATTCACACTTGCAGCGCCAACACTGAGGCAGGCATTCTGGAACTCGGTGATTTCCTGAGGCATTATTATGCCGTCTTTTTTGGTGTCGCGTTCAAACCAACCGTAGTTTTTCAGGTCATCTGAATAGTCGTCACCAAAGCCGGCGATATTAGTTGAGCCAGCAAGATCCGCAGAACAGACAAGGAACAGAGGTCTGCCAAACTTGTCTTTGCAGTAACTGTTAATCCAGCTTCCCCATCGCGCAAAACCAGCTCGATTAGGTTTTTTCTCGCCAGGTTTTGCCCACAAATCTTCCGGATATTTTTCAACATCAAAAAGAGTGTCATCGTTGAGGGGGTTTTTATCGACAGGAATATTTAGTGTAGAAATTTCCTCTGGCACACTGTCAC
>JABIBH010000367.1 GCA_018652925.1 bacterium
AAAGTCAGACCACTGCTCACTGCAGCTACAACGATAAATACAATTATCACCCAGGACATCAGCTCTGCTCCTGTACTTTTTGAGTGACGATATCAGCAATCGACATTGCCGAAGTCAGACCTGGCGAATCAATACCGATCAAGTTTATCAAACCATCTCTGTTTTCGATATGAAAATCGGCAAACGGTTTATCTGTATCGATTTTTGGTCTTATGCCTGCAAAAGCCGGAGTCAGATCTTTACGTTTCAGAAATGGCAGGAACTTTGAAGCACCTTCATAAAAACTGTCAGCTCGATTCGGGTCAACAGTGTAATCCAAATCACCGTCGAACTGCTCATAGTCAGGGCCAAGACGCATGCAACCTGCCATATCAATGCAGAGATGAATCCCTAAAGTATCTTTTCCTGTTGGTGGAACCGGGTAAATCAGTCGCGAAATTTTTCCAAAATGGCCATTGTTAACTGAAAAATAATTGCCTTTTACAAACTTCTGTTTTACATCACTGTCAACCAGGCTATCGGCATCAAGCCCGGCACAATTAATTACAATCCTGCTTTTATGAGTCCACTTTTCACTGCCTCTTGAGACAGTTACTTGCCAATTACCATTATGTTCAATAGCCTCAACATTGGAATCACACATTATCTCTGCACCGTTTTCAGCAGCGCGATGAGCAAGTGCTTTGGCTGCACCCTCTGCATCGATAATTCCTGTTTCCGGTGAATAGAGCGCAGCAATTGCTGACACTTCAGGTTCCAGTTTGTTAAGATGGTTTTGATCAAGAAGGACAAGATTTTCAACGTCGTTGTCACTGCCCTGATTGAACAGGCTTTCAATTCCAGGTAGATCGGACTGATCAACCGCAACAATCAGTTTGCCACATTTTTTATAGCCGATTTTATTTTCAATACAAAACTGGACAAGTTGACGTCTGCCATCGACACAGCATTTTGCTTTTAATGAATCTGTGGGGTAATACATTCCGCCGTGAATGACTTCGCTGTTTCTGGAGGTAACTCCTGTAGCCAGCTGTGATTCGCGTTCCAGAAGCAAAGGTTTGAAACCTGCAGCGGATAACTTATCGGCCACTGCACAGCCAATAATTCCACCGCCAACAACTGTTACATCAACAGAAATCATTCAGATTGTATTGCCTTTTTCATATAGTCTTCAAACGCTACAGTTTTATAACTATCACTTGAAAGGTATTGCAAAACTGCAAGGAATACCTTCGCATCGGCAAAGCCTGGCAGGTAGTTTATACGCTTGCCGTCACTTTCAAGAAACCAGAATGTAGGCAAACTCTTTGCACCATATTCTGCTTGCAATTCTTTTTCCTTGTCCGTATCAACTGAAATGCAGACAAAGTTATCTGTCATCTCTTTTATTACAGCCTTGTTGGTGAAAGTTTCTTTATCCATTTTAACGCAGTATTTGCACCAGTCAGCATGGAAATCGATAACAACCAGCTTGCCACTTGCGGCAGATTCTTTCATACCGTCTTCGTAACTTACCCAGTTTATATCGCCACCTGCAAACAATGGCACTGCCAATGCAATGAAAACCAGTGTCGCTAAAATTCGATTCATATTAGTCCTCTTTCCACGGCCATTTAGCCGGGAATTTTGCCTTGATTACAATTTTTCTACCTGTCACAGGGTGCTCAAAAGAGACTTCCGATGCATGTAACGCAATGGACCTGTCCTTGTGCCTGATTTTGGAACCGTATTTCAGATCGCCCTCAATCGGGTAACCGAATTCTGCAAGTTGAGCCCTGATCTGGTGCCTGCGACCAGTAATCGGTATAACTTCCACCAATGATCTTTTGCCGTCCGAGTTCAAGACCCTGTACCGCAAAACCGCCTCGCGTGAGTCCTTGAACCTTTGATCGCTGATTGGTGTCTTGCCCTGTCGATCCTGTTTTTTGCCCATCTGGTGAATCAACTTGCCAGTAAGTTTGCTTGGCATACCAGTTACAACAGCGTAATAGATTTTTCTAACCTTCTTTTCGCTGAATAGTTTCGACATTCTGGACGCAGCTTTACTTGTACGGGCCAGAAGCACTATACCACTTACCGGTCGATCAATTCTGTGCACCAGGCCCAGGAACACATTACCCGGTTTCTCGTACTTTTCCTTGATGTAGGCCTTGGCCAGATCAGTCAGAGCAATAGCTCCACTGTCGTCTCCCTGAGTTAATAATCCAGATGGTTTATTGACCGCAAGCAGGTGATTGTCTTCGAGTATTATTTTTAGTTTTTCCATTCCAGTAATATATCAGACAACGAGCACTTGCGGAAGTAGCAACACTGACTGTATGATTATCTTTGCTGAAACAAATAGCCTAAAAAGCCGTAGATAAACGGTCACCCTTATTTAACGAGAGGTTCCTCACAATGCGTTTTCTGTTGTTATTTGCCCTGGCTTTGGTTGTTCTAACCGGCTGCTGGCAAGCTGACGAGTCAGTCAGCTATCCTGAATTCAATTATCCTGAATCCCAAAAAGTTGATCAGGTCGATGATTACTTCGGTGTTGCGGTTGCAGATCCGTACCGCTGGCTTGAAGACGCAGACAGTGAAGAAACTGCTGCCTGGGTTACAGATCAGAACGAACTGACCTTCAATTTCCTGCATACTTTGCCAAAACGTGAAGAAATTCAGGAAAGATTAACTGCAATCTGGGACTACCCAAAATATGGAGCTCCATTTAAAGAGGGCGGCAGATACTTCTTCTCCAAAAATGACGGCCTGCAAAACCAATCGGTTATTTATATGCAGGAAACTCTGGACAGTGAGCCAACTGTATTGATTGACCCCAACACTTTGAGCGAAGACGGTACTGTTGCTCTGGGTGGATTGACTATCAGTAGAGATGGAAGATATATGGCCTGGGGAACCAGCGTCAGCGGCAGTGACTGGAATACATGGTATGTTCGTGAAATTGGTTCCGGCAAAGACCTGGACGATAAGCTTGAATGGATTAAATTCTCCGGTGCAAGCTGGGATGAAAAAAGCGAAGGTTTCTACTACAGTAGATACGATGCTCCAGCACCAGGTGAAGAACTTGATGGCGCCAACCACTTCCAGAAAATGTACTACCATAAAGTTGGAACATCACAGGATGAAGATGTTCTGGTTTATGACAGACCTGACCAGGAAGAATGGGGCTTTGGTGGATCGGTTACAGAAAGTGGCGACTACCTGATTATATCAGTTTGGAAAGGCACTTCCCCACAGAGTCTTCTTTTCTACAAAGATCTGCGTGACCCGAATTCAGAAGTTGTTGAGCTTATCAGCGACTTCAATGCAAGCTACGATTTTGTTGGCCACGATGGTCCTCTGTTCTACATATCAACAGATCACAATGCCCCAATGAAAAAGTTGATTGCAATTGATACTACCAACCCTGCACCAGAAAACTGGAAAACACTAATTCCGGAAAAAGACATTACGCTGCGTGGTATTGGCATGATTAACGGCGACGAGTTTGTAGCTTCATACATGAAAGATGCTCACTCAGTTGTTTACAGGTTCGATATCCATGGTGCAATGATTGGTGAAGTGGCATTACCTGGTATCGGTTCTGCAAGTGGTGTTGGTGGACACCGTGTTGACACTGAAACTTTCTACACATTTACTTCATATCTCTACCCGCCAACAATCTTCAAGTATGACTTTACTACTGGCATAAGCACTCCTTTCCGCGAATCGGAAATCGATGTTGACCTGAGTAACTTTACCAGTGAACAGGTATTCTACGAAAGTAAAGACGGCACCAAAATCCCAATGATTCTGGTTCACAAAAAAGACCTTAAACTCGACGGTAGCAACCCTACCCTGCTATACGGTTATGGTGGATTCAACATTTCACTGACACCAAGATTCTCGCTTACAAAATTTGCCTGGGTTGAAATGGGCGGCGTATTTGCAATTGCCAACTTACGTGGCGGTGGTGAGTACGGTGAAGAGTGGCACCAGCAGGGAACATTGCTGAACAAGCAAAATGTTTTCGATGACTTTATTGCTGGCGCTGAATGGCTCATCGACAACGAGTACACTTCAACCGCAAAACTTGCTGTCCAGGGTGGCAGTAATGGTGGACTTCTTGTTGGTGCAGTTTGTAATCAGAGGCCAGACCTGTTTGCTGCAGCAATTCCTGCAGTGGGTGTAATGGACATGCTCCGGTTCCATCTCTTTACTATTGGTTGGGCATGGACAAGCGATTACGGTTGCAGTTCCGACAACCTTGAGATGTTTGAGTATCTGTATGGCTACTCCCCATACCACAACCTTGTTGATGGTACTGACTATCCATCAATTATGATCACAACTGCTGATCATGACGATAGAGTAGTTCCTGGTCACAGCTTCAAGTATGCAGCTCGCCTGCAGGAAGCACATGCTGGCCCAGATCCTGTTCTGATTCGTATAGAAACCAAAGCCGGACACGGCGGTGGCAAGCCTACTTCAAAAATCATTGAAGAAGTCAGTGATGAATGGGCTTTCTTGTGGAATGCGTTGGGAATGAACTAGAACTCTGAAAGACAAAACAAAAGGCTCCCGGAAAACCGGGAGCCTTTTTATTATCCAGAACTAAACTTACAGACCAGGACACTCAGCAGCGATAGCTGCATCGATATCTTTATCGGCATAAGCTTTTTTCCATTGGGCAGCAAAGTCTTGAGCCAGCTTGGTAGCGCGCTCACCGTATGCAGCTTTGTCATCCCATGTATTGATTGCAGTCAGGATACTTTCATCTTCAACACCTGGACAACTTTGAGGTACCCAGACCTTGAAATTTTCATCCTGCTTGTATTCAACATCTTTCAATGAACCGTCAATAGCAGCAGCTACCATTGCACGGGTTAACATGATGTCCATACGAGAGCCTACGCCGTAAGGGCCGCCACTCCAACCAGTATTTACCAGGTATACCTGAGTATCGTGCTCGTCGAGTTTTTTACCCAACAGGTCAGCATACTCATCAGGATTACGAGGCATAAATGGAGCGCCGAAGAAGCGTGAGAACGCACTCTTTGGTTCAGTAACTCCAGTTTCAGTTCCAGCCAACTTGCTGGTGTAACCCATGATGAACCACAACATTGCCTGCTCTTTAGTCAGTTTACTGACTGGAGGCAGAACGCCGTTTGCATCAGCAGTCAGGAACAAAATCACATTCGGGTGATCGCCTGTACTGGTTTTATTGATATTTGTGAGGTACTCAAGAGGATATGAACCACGACTGTTTGGAGTCAGACGATCGTCATAAAGATCAAAGGTTCCATTAGGCCACATCAAAGCATTTTCGATGATTGCACCGTGCTCGAGATATGGTTTTTCCTGGAAACAAGCCTTGAAGATTTCAGGCTCTTTGTTTGGATCAAGATCGATTAGCTTTGCATAACAACCATTTTCAAAGTTAGCTACACCGCCATCATTCCAACCGTGCTCGTCGTCACCCAAAAGGCCACGTTCAGCAACGGCACTCAAGGTAGTTTTACCTGTTCCACTGAGTCCAAGCAGCAAAGCGATGTCGCCATCAGGACCTTCGTTCGCAGAACAGTGGATTGGCAAAATACCTTCAGCAGGAAGCATGTAGTTCATAACAGTGAACAACATTTTCTTACAGCTACCACAGTATTGTGAGCCATAGACAACACCAATACGACGGTCAAAGTCAACTGCAATAACCATAGTAGATGTACCATTAATACGCTCGTCAACACGCAGGCGACCTTCGTATCTGGCAGCATCGAGTTTTTGGTCAGGGCATACCAGAAGTGTAAATGGACGATCAGCAAAAATACTGTTCTTCACACCTTCTGGAGTTTCACGGAACATGTTGTCACAGAACAAAACATTAAGAGCTTTGTTTGAAACAGTTGTTACAGGCATTGCATAAGATGCGTCGGCACCAATCACGCGATCGCTTGCATAAACGTTTGACGATTTGCTAAGATTTTCCAGAGCATCATCAACAAGCATATCAAATGTTTCAGGATCGACAGGAATATTATTTGCTGCAGTCCAGTCAATTGTGTCAGCAGAATCAGGATGCTTTACAATCAAAGTATCTTTTGGGCTACGACCTGTTGAATCTGGTTTTGTCCAGGTGGCAAGTGCGCCGTTTTTTGTAACAACAGCTTCGCCATTGTCAACACTAGCCTGAATCAAATCGCTCCGGGAAATGTTGCGTTTGATACTGCTGCCTAACAGTAGTTCATCAACGCGTTTCTTAAAACTCATTGCCGCTCTCCTTAAGATAGCGGGGGCAGATCACGTGACCAACCCTCGTAATTAAAAAATGAAACAAAACGCTTCTACTGTTTAAGATAATGCAAGGTTTTTGAGGTTCAAGCAGTAATATAACTATACTATTTTAGTATACTTTCTGTTCGATATCACCAATGCGAATATAATTACAGCGATACCCAGTCCTACGCGCAAATATGGCGCACTTTCACCAAAGAACATCCAGGCAACAATGATAGCTACAGGGATTTTCAGGTTGTTTGAGATAGCAAGTCTGGAGACCGATGTCTTGACCGCTCCCCTGTTCCAAAGCCAGAAACAAAGCCCTGTGGGGATTACTCCCAGATATAGCAAAGTCATCGCTGAAGTTTTTGTCACCTGGAAATCAGCAAATCCGCCAGTAACCAGAGCCAGCAAAGTCACAACAACGGTAGCTCCAAGATACATCCAGCCAACTTTGGTTGAGTGATCTGCAGTGCTGTGAAGCCGTCGATAATAATATTGCCCCACAGCAAAACAGATATTCGAGACCTGAAGTAAAAGAATACCCACCACTGCTTCACGTTGTGGCAGAGCATGCCAGACTGCTATGCCTGCTCCGATGATCGCAATTGTCACTGCAACAATTCTATCGATATTGATTTTCCGGTTCATCAAGTCATCTAACAGAGCAACATACAGTGGAGTAAATATTGTGAAAAGTGCAACCGCGTATGCAGGAAGATGTTTGTAGGAAGTGATATAGAAAACATACATCAGACCAAATTGCACTGCACCGAGGGCCATGAACTGCAATCGATTCTGCATGTTATTGCGTAAAATAAATGGAGTGAAAACGAGTACGGCAAGAAGTAGTCGAACTGATGAAACTGCAATTGGGTCCAGACTCGCGAGTTGAGTTTTAATCAACCCGAATGAAAAAGCCCAGATCAGTGATGCAATAATCAGATAAATCATCAGTCTCTCTTAATCAGCAACCAGAGAAAGAAAACACTACCAACAAGTGAAGTTACAACTCCAACTGGTATTTCGGTTGGGGCAACAACAGTTCTGGCAATGGTATCGCAAGCTACCAGGAAACTGCCACCAAAAAAGATTGTAGCCGGGATCAACATTCTGTGACCGGAGCCAACAAGTAATCGGCAGATGTGCGGCGCCATGAGTCCGACAAAACCAATCGGGCCGCTGAGAGAAACTGCAATGCCTGTGGCAAGAGAAACTGAGACCAACATCAGGTT
>JABIBH010000001.1 GCA_018652925.1 bacterium
GCCGCGTTCCGTCGTCGACTTGATTCATATAGAACTCAAATGGAATGGCCAGTTTCAGACACAGCACGTGAACAGTTCAAACTGATTTTCGAGCTGCTTGTCAATCTGGTAAAAGTTGACCCGTCTTTTTATGCAATTGTCAGAGAAGAACTGGTGAGTTGGATCCTGCATCGGGACGACGATGCGATTTCAAAAATGGCTGAAAAATTCGCTTTTGAAATTGCAGCCTATTATGAAAATTCACTGACTGAATTATTGCCACAAATCAATGAAGCAAGCTGGCACGGCAAGCTGATTTTCCAGGACGGAATGTCTGAACAGGAAATTACAAGACTTAAAGAAGTTTTGATTGGCACAACTTTTTTACAGCAATCGATTCTACTCTCAACTGATGGTCAAAAACTTGACCTGCGCGAAGTTCCTCAAGATGGCATTTGGGTTTCCAGAACAGCTGTCAGACATAGTCAGCGACTTTACCGACTGGGCATAACTGCAACTACCGGAAAACATTATGACCTGCTGATTTCTTTATGGGACATGCAGGAATTGGATCCTGAAGATCGCAGTATCAATGACACAATTTACTGGATGATTGCTCTATCAGGATATCCACATGGGAACCCTTCCCTGCCGAGATTTGGTTGTTTCAGGCCTGAACTTGGAGCACTATCGCTGGCATATCTCAACGATTTAAATGCGTGGGAAAGAATTCGGGAGTACAGCTCTGGAGATGGTGTCGACAGACAAAAATGGCAGCAACTTTTCACTGGTGCTTTCACAACATGTTTCCGTAGCTGGCTACACAGTGACAAACAAATTGTCCCTGGAATGATTACTCCTAAAAACATTGTTGTTTCCGAGCCTGATTTCCGTGAGCGAGCCAAACTGCTTTCACTCACTGGTTGGAAAAAATACACCAGACCGCTGGATCTGATTCAACCGATAATTCATAACTTCTATAAACAGACTGCAATGAGTTTTACATCGGTACAACAAAATCTGGATTTACAGTGGATTGCCGATGCTTGTGTTGATGCGCTGGGACGTGAGGATGCGGCCAAATTCCTATCGGAATTGCAGGAAGATTTGCAAGAGGAATCACTGGATGGGTACAGAGGTGTACTTGCCAGGGAAATCTCTGAGTTCCTCCCTAAACTTGAGACTGAATATCATATCTGTGCAACACTTCGTAATGCAATCAATCGTTACAAAAGTTGGGAAATTGTAAACCCCGAAGCTACTGCAAAAGCCAAGAATCAGGTTATCGATGAGATGTATGGGTTATATGGAATGAGTAGTTTGCCTCATCAATCGCGATTCCATCTTTACAGAAATTGCTGGTTCAATAATTCCGACGACCAGATTCAACAAGCATTTGACAGATTACTCCAAGCCATGTATATGGCGCCTGAAAAAACAGTTTCCGGCATGGTACAACTTTCAGATATGCAAGCTTTGCTGACTGATGAAGATGACATTGCAACCTTCAGCCATATGGTCTTCCCTCACTCACAGGTTTCACAAAAACACAAGCTGACATCTGTTGGTGATGATGAGAACAAGCATGTAATCGTCACTTCTGATGTCTCAGACAGGCAGGGTGGAACTTACACCATCCGCGAGCCTCTGGAACCAGCTGAAATTGGACTTCTATATCGATTATTCTTCAAATCCGGTTATTACAAGACTATCAGTACACAGGATCAATTCCTGGTTCTGGCAGATGCCGATGGCCAGGTAGCAGGTGGCATCAGCTGGCATGCAGTTGATGACAAGACAGTTCACTTGAACGGTATTGTGGTTTCAACCCCATTGCTTGGCAAGGGACTAAGCTCTGTTCTGATTGAAGATTTCTGTATAAGGCTTGCAAATATGGATTATACACTGGTTAAAACCGTATTTGTCCTCAGGCCATTTTTTGAAAAACACGGATTCAGACTCGACCGCAAATGGGGTGGTCTGGTCAGATCTCTGGAAAACTAAAATAATACCCTACTCCAAGCCTCTATTTCTGGATTACTGCCAAATTTTGCCTATCTTTTAGGCTCTGGATTTTCGCAACGGATTAGATATACTTTCGATAAGTTGAATACAGTCTTACAGGAGGAATCTGAATGACTGAGCAAAAAAGACGAATGATTACTATCGACGGTAATGAAGCCGCCGCATCAGTAGCTCATCGTACTAATGAAGTAATCGCGATCTACCCGATCACCCCATCGTCCCCAATGGGCGAACACTCTGATGCATGGAGTGCAGCTGGTCAAAAAAATATTTGGGGCCAAGTTCCTGAAGTTGCAGAAATGCAATCTGAAGGTGGAGCTGCCGGTGCTGTGCATGGTGCTCTTCAGGCTGGATCATTGACTACAACATTTACTGCAAGTCAGGGACTGTTGTTGATGATTCCAAATATGTATAAAATTGCTGGTGAATTAACACCAACAGTTTTCCATATAGCTGCACGAAGTGTTGCAACTCATGCGTTGTCTATTTTTGGCGACCACTCTGACATTTACGCTTGTCGTCAAACTGGTTGGGGAATGCTGGCATCTTCAAATGTTCAAGAAGTTCATGACTTTGCACTGATTTCTCAAGCTGCTTCTCTTGCATCAAGGATTCCATTCCTGCATTTCTTTGATGGCTTCCGTACAAGTCACGAAGTAATCAAAATTGAAGAGCTGACCGATGCTGACTTAAAGAACATGATTACTGATGACATGATTTCATCTCATCGCAGTCGTGCTTTGACTCCTGACAAACCAGTTATTCGTGGTACTGCTCAAAACCCTGATGCTTTCTTCCAGGCCAGAGAAGCCGTTTCACCTTTCTACGCTGCTTGCCCTGAAGCTGTTGTAAAGCAGATGGAAAAGTTTGCTGAGATGACAGGCAGAAGCTACAAACTGTTTGATTATCATGGAGCACCAGATGCTGACCGTGTAATTATTGCAATGGGTAGTGCAACTGACACAATTTATGAAACAATTGATGCTATGGTTGCTGCCGGAGAAAAAGTTGGACTGTTGAACGTTAAACTTTACCGTCCATTCAGTGCAAAACACTTTATCGGCGCATTGCCTGCAACAGTGAAGAGCATATCGGTTCTGGACAGAACTAAAGAGCCTGGCTGCTCTGGCGAGCCTCTCTACATGGACATCATGACTACCTTGCTTGAAGAATCTCAGGCTGGTGCCCTGCCATTCGATATGCCAAAAGTTGTTGGCGGTCGCTATGGTCTCTCAAGTAAAGAGTTCACTCCTGCTATGATCAAGGGTGTATTCGATGACCTTGGCAGTGATAATCCAAAGAACCACTTCACCGTTGGTATTAACGACGATGTCAGTGGATCTTCAATTTCATACGATGCTTCCTACGACATTGAAAAAGAGAATGTTGTACGTGGAGTATTTTATGGTCTTGGTTCCGATGGTACTGTTGGAGCTAACAAAAACTCCATCAAGATTATTGGTGAGTCTACAGACAATAATGCTCAAGGCTACTTTGTCTATGACTCTAAAAAAGCTGGCGCGGTTACAATATCGCACCTTCGCTTTGGACCAGATCAGATTCGTTCAACTTATCTGATTTCGAA
>JABIBH010000368.1 GCA_018652925.1 bacterium
AGAATCCAGTCGGTTGCAACCTGATCAAGAACACCAAAAATCAGCTTTGCTGAAAGCAGAGGGTCCAGCTCTTTCCTAAATGCCCCTGAATTCTGCCCTTTTGCAACAATACGTGCAAGCACTTCAAAATATTCTCGCAGGCGACTGCGAGAAAACATATCCATAAAATGTATACTGTGTCGCAGCTCAACCTGTAGAATAACCGCAAGATCATGATCTTCACCTACAAGCTTCAGATGCAGAGCTACAACCTCCGCAATTTGCTCAGCAGGCTCTTTTCCATTCTCGAGCTTCAACACACCTTCACTGATAAACCTGTCCATCGCTCTTTCAAAAACAGAAACCAGGATCGATTCCTTGTTTTTGTAGTAGAGATAAATAGTGCCATCGGCAACACCTGCACGACGGGCAATTTGTGAAACGGTTGTGTTGTAATACCCCCGATGGGCAATTTCTATTACAGCTGCATCCAGGATCTTTTTTGTTTTTACGCTTTTATCAACTGCCAACTTGAACTCCTTCTGAATTGGTATTCAATTATCACATAAATCTCTGTCGATGTCCAGAACTCCGTTAATAAGCAGGCTCAACCTCACAATTTAGTACCCTTTTCCACAATACCTCAAATAATACTAAAGTATTTCCCCGGTTAACCGATTGACATATAGTATTATCTCGACTACACTAATGAATGACCATTCATTTTATGTTCCAAGGAGGAGCTGATGGCTAAGCATATACGTAAAGTAGGCGTGCTGGGTTCAGGAGTTATGGGCAGTGCAATTGCTGCACATTTTGCGAACGTAGGTATCCCTTCACTAGTGCTGGACATTGCTGCTGGCGACGGAGACCCATATTCCATTGTTAATGGTGCAGTAAAAACCATGTCCAAATCCCGCCCTTCCCCGCTCTATACCACCGACAGGTTAGGCCTCATAGAAACTGGCACCTTTGATAAAGATTCAGCCCGCATATCCGAGTGCGACTGGGTTATCGAAGTTGTCAAAGAGGATATGAAAATCAAAAAACTGGTTCTGGGCAATATTGCTGAGCATATCAATGACGATGCCTGGCTGACCAGTAACACATCCGGTTTGTCGCTACAGGAAATGTCTGATACTTTGCCTGAAAATTTGCGACCCCGATTCCTTGGCACTCACTTCTTCAATCCTCCACGCTACATGAAACTGCTGGAGCTTATCCCGACTAAAGATACAGACCCTGAAGTACTTGCCGAGCTTGAATATTTTGGCCGAAATATTCTAGGTAAAGGGATTGTACTGGCAAAAGACACACCAAATTTTATTGCCAACCGCATTGGTGTCCATGCAATGATGGTCACAATGAATGTCATGCAGGAAATGGGCTTATCTGTTGAAGAAGTAGACGCTTTAACAGGCCCTGCAATGGCACGACCAAAAACTGCAACTTTCAAACTTGCTGACCTGGTTGGTCTGGATACGTTTGTGCATGTAGCAGACAATGTTTATGAAGCAGCAGTTGACGATGAAGCTCGTGACCTTTTCATCGCGCCGGAATTCTTAAAAAACATGGTCGAAAAGAATCTATTGGGACGCAAAAGTGGTGGCGGGTTCTATAAAATGGTCAAAGAACCCAAGAAGCATGTCCTGACTCTTGATCTTGAAACTCTTGAGTTCCGTGAAAAGCAGAAAGCAAAGTTCTCTGAAATCGATCAGGCAAAACAGATTGATGACCCTGCTGAAAGAATCCGTATGATGGTTGGCGGCAAAGGCAGAGGAAGTGAGGCAGTCTGGAAAATGCTGTCGCCATCACTCTCCTATTCCGCAATGAGACTGGGTGAAATCTGCGATGAAGCATCGGCAATTGACCGTGCTATCTGCTGGGGATTCAACTGGGAATTTGGCCCTTTCGAAGTCTGGGATATTCTTGGCTTCCGTAAAACAACCGAACGAATGCGTGAAGATGGACTGGCACTTCCTGAGTGGGTTGATAAACTTTATTCCTCCGGTGCTGAAAATATTTACGCCGATGGCATGGTTCCAACAGCAACTGGAGAAATGATTCCAATACCTGTTGACCCTCGCGATACCAACTTCAACATCCTGCATAAAAACAATCTGGTCAGATCGAACCCTAGTTCATCACTTCTGGATATGGGCGATGGCATTTACTTGCTTGAATTCCACTCAAAAATGAATGCGCTGGGCCAGGATCATATCCAAATGATAATGACAGCCTGTACAGAAGCAGAGAATAATGCTCAAGGACTGGTTCTAGCCAATCCAGCTGAAAACTTCTCTGCTGGTGCCAACCTGATGATGATTCTGATGG
>JABIBH010000369.1 GCA_018652925.1 bacterium
GCCATACATAAAGGAGGCCTTTAGAACGAGTAATGCAGACCAACCAGAAAATGTCTGTCCGCCGCAGGAATAAACATGTTCCCTCCACTCCATGGGTCATAGTATCCACTGGATTCATATCTGTCATCAAGCAAGTTTATAAAATCCATCGAAAAGTTCATATATTTTGAAATATCTGCTCGCAACCCGAGATCAACAGATGTCCAGCTGTCAATTACACGATCATCGTTGCCGCTGTTGTCCAGATGTTGTTTGCCAACTGCCCGGAAGCGAACAAATGTCCGCACTCTATCAAAACTCGAGTTTATAGTTGCAGTTAGCAGGTGTTCCGGGAAAAGCGCAATGCGATTACCGGAATAATCGATATCACCAGCCCAGTCGTGGTACATAAATGAATCAAACTCATCCCAGCTCTTAGACGCAGCAACTTTCAAAATATGGTAGTCATTTAATCTGGCAGTCAGACCAAGTTCAATGCCACGGTGCAAGGTTTTGTCGGCGTTACCTTTTATTGGTGCACCATCATCATCGATGCTGCCAAACGGTATAATTTCATCGTCAAGTTCCATCCAATATCCGTTCAATGTGAACGATAAATTCTGTCCACGCCAGCTTGAACCGATTTCATAGTTCAATGCTTTTTCTTCGTTTACATAAGGGTCACTCCAACTCATGTAATCAACAACACCATCGCCGTTTTCATCAACTTCAACACCGTTTCTGAATAGCGGGGCAGTGCCCAGGTCATCAGGTCCCATCCAGGTGTCGTAAAGTTCTCCGTCAGTTGGTTCCCGATGTGCAATTCCAACATGAGCATACAAATTCAGGTTTCCACCATAAGGTGAGTAAGGAGTATCCCAGAACAGTCCACCTTTGGGATTGAAGAAACTCCAGTCAACCTTGTAGTGGTGTCGGTCAGCTCCAGAGAAGTTTCCAACATCAGTGTGTTTGAACTCGTGAGTTTTGTGCTGGTACTGCATGTCGATAAGCAGAGTAACGCTGTCAGTTATTCTGCGCTGCTCGTTGACATAAGCACTCCACGCCACTTTGTCACCAGCATACCCGTAGTAATCAAATGGATCAACTTCATCGCCGTTTACTTCCAGTACATTACCGGAGTGATCGCTGTGGAATGTGTAGATATCTCCACCAATAATTGTACGGCCTTTATCATGAGCATACTCAACATGAGGAACCCAGCCATATTGATTTTTGTCTACATTTTTACGACGAATCAAATCAACGTCATCACCGGGAGCCATTCCAAAATCGACAGGATCTTTACCCAGCTTTTCATTTTCATAAAAACCTTCTCCATGAATCAGGTAGAGTGAGTTTTTAAGAGTCATGTTGTCAGATAGAAAATATTGATTGTGAAGTTCGTAGTGAGGCTGCTGGAAACTGTCAATTGCGTTTTCATAAGTCTCAGGATTTGCCCTGCGATTTTCTGCCATTGTTTCAGAGTTGATTGCCCACCACGCATGTTGCGATTCTTCTTTACCTGTATATGCATTGAACTGAGTTACGCTGTTTCCTGTTTCATGTTTTACGGTCCCAAAGAACGACCACAAAGTGCTGGCTGAACGATCACGATAACCATCGCTTCCCATTTGAGAGTAACGCCAGGCTGAGCTCAAGGAGCCGTGCTTGCCAGTGTTGTAACTGAAAGAGTGTTTATAGGTATCATAACTGCCGCCCATAAACGTAACTTCGCCACCCTGCTGCTCGGAAACTGTGTCGGTAACAAGATTTACTGTTCCACCGATGGCAGTAGTTGCCCCCATGCTGTTTGTAATGCCTCGCTGAATCTGAATGTCTTCAACATTGTTTACAAAGTCTGGCAGATCTATCCAGTAGACCTGATGATCTTCCGGGTCGTTCAACGGGATGCCGTTGATCATTACACCAACACGTTTCTGGTCGAACCCGCGAATATTCAGATAGGTATATCCAACACCGTTACCTGCATCGGAGTAAGCATGAACACCAGGAGTTTCTGTGAGCATCATCGGGATGTCGACGACTCCAGTTTTATGCTCAAGTTCAGCTTTTGAAATGTTTGAGTGGGAAAGGTGCAGATCATTGCCATATCGTGATGCGCTGACTACAACTTCATCCATTGTAACAGCAGATGTATCGACTGGAGCTTCGGTTGCGAAAGCCAAAACAGGTAGCAAAAGGAAAATTAGAAA
>JABIBH010000370.1 GCA_018652925.1 bacterium
CAGTCGTTGATAAGATTACCGGAGAGCAAACCACAAAAACAGCACCGGCCGTTGTAGCTACGCGCCTGGGAGGATAATCGGATGAGAAAACTGATTTTAATTCTGGCTGTGTTGGCTATCGCAGTGCCTACATTTGCCGCATTTGACAACATTAGCATCAGCCCCCGTACTAGAGGTATGGGCGATGCCGGCGTTGCCATTGCAGACGACGCTTTCGCACCATATTTCAATCCAGCTGGTCTTGGTAACATCACCAGTGGAATGCTTGGTACCAGTTTTGTAGAGCCTTACGGCACATCGTTCATGGATGTAACCTACTTTGGTGGAGTTACTTCGATGGGTAATTACGGTGGAATCGGTTTTGGCTATCGTCAATTAGTATCTGAATATCTGGATGTTGAATTGATGAGCGAAGACACATATACAATGGCTTGGGGTAAAAATCTTTGCACCGATCTGCATACTTCAATCAATGTTGGTGTCTCTGCTAACATGTACAGACTGGAGTTTGCTGAGACTGTTGATGGGGAAATCCCCGGTAACGATACTACGATTGGTATTGATGCTGGTCTGATGATTGGATTGCACAGCAGAACCAGACTTGGTGTGATGGTCAAGAACATCAACAACCCGGTTATCGGAATTGATAACCAGGATCTGCGCCAGAGTATTAATGCTGGTATCGGGTATAGCCCATACATAGGTGTCTGGACCGTTTTTGAAATGGAACACACCATCGATGGTGAACTCCAGTACCACGGCGGTATGGAATTTGAAGTTCTCAGTGGATTGGTTATGCGCGCAGGAACTATGACAAATCCTAATAAAATGACTGCAGGATTTGGTTACCAGGCTGCAGGCGTTGGCGTGAACTACGGTTTTTCAACCGGTGGTGGCGTTCTTGACGATACTCACCAGTTTGGCTTGACCTTTGGCTGGGGTGGTGAATAACAGTGAGCATCAATAAATCATTTATCCCCAGTCTGATTGTAGCATTGCTACTGATTAGCCTGGTGGGCAGTGCGGTTGCTGATACTCCGTGCCAGCCGACAGGAAAAGTTCTGTCGCTTGAAACTGAGGACAGTGATGCAGTGCTATACATACGGATTGCCGATAATCCTGTCAGCTATGAGCTGTTCGGACCAGGCAATCTGAAAGTTGAAGCAAGAGCTCATCTTAAAGATGAAGCAGTAAATGCTGAGCTTTCAATAACTGGTTTGCCTGAAGGTGGAATTAGGAATCTGGACTTTGTCTCAGGTACTGACATCTATGCAGATGGTCGCGATGGAAAACCATCGGCACCAATTGTTTTCACTCTGGAAGTTCCAGCAGGAAAACATGATGTGACTTTAAGCGCATCATCGGAGCTAATGGTACTTCTGAGCAGTGCACCAGATTATATCTCAGATAAATTGGATCTTAACCGCGCTTCTTATGAAGCAGTGGCTGCACTTCCAATTTCTGAGGAGCTTGCAATAGCTATAGTCGATTTCAGAACTTATGTGCATTACTTCAGTAGTATTTATGAAGTGATGGAAGTTCCTGGAATGACTAACGATGACTTGAAGGTTTTGATGCCACTGGTTGCAACTTTGCCACCAGACGCACTTGATGCTTCAATTGCGAGACTGTCAGCAAGTTATCGACAGGTTCAGAGATACATGAGTCAGGAAGGCGCAAGCGAAGGCCTTGCCGATGAATATCTGGACATGATGCGTAACCCAAAGAATATTAATAAACTTGATTTCTTTGATTTAACATCGTTTCAGAATGTGTCAGCTGTTGATGCAAAAAACATTCTTAATGCTCGTAAGCGTTTAGGAAGATTTGACTCAGCAAGACAGCTTCGAAGAAGTGATGGGCTGCGTTATTGGTCATTTAGAAACATTCGTGACTTTGTGACTTACGATGACTCTGCTCAAAAAGAAGATGGCAAAGTTCACGGTAACTATGAAGTCCGCTACTATGATTCACCTTACATGTCTGACAACGATGAGATTTCAAGTCAGACAGAATTGACTGCAGGTAACCCACATATGGTTCATAAATTGAACCTGGAAATGGGTCCCAAGGTTCGTGGTGGATTGCTTAGTTATCGTGCAATGGGTGAGAAGTCATGGAATGAAACTCAAAAAGCATACTACGGCTTCAACGACCAGAAGTTTGGTCCACTGAATATTAAAAGACTCTACATGGGTAACTTCAGAGTTGCTTTTGGTCAGGGTCTTATAATGGACAACACAGACTACATCCACTTCCGCAAAACCGGTTTTGGTTGGAACAAGCGACCAAACGGTGTTCGTGGTGACTTAAGTAGAAGTCATCAGTATGCATTGAGCGGAGTTGCTGTTGAGGCAAACATCGGTAGAGTTCATGCAACGTTATTCTCTTCTGCAAATGACAGAGATGCAATCATGAATCCCGATGGAACCATCAACCGTTACCTGATGATGGAACCTCGTCCAGAGCAGGAAGTTCTTGAGGCACGCATGACTGGAGCACCTCGTGACGCATTCCGCGAAGAAATGATTGGCGGTAACTTCAAGATTATGCTTGGCGAGGCCAGTTACATCGGCCTTACTGGTTATGAATCCAAGTACGATGAAGCGTTTAATCCAAGAGTTGAGACTCTGATTATGTCTGATAATATGGATTTGCTTCAAGCTCGTGACTCTGAACTATGGTCTGGTTATAACAGTATAGAAATTACTTATGAAAATGCGGAACCAGACACGATTAAACATAAGTTTCGTCGTGTATATGGTGCGGAGTTTCAGGCTACAATTAATAATGTAGCTTTTGCCGGTGAGTATGCTCAGCTTCAAGACCCTAAAAGGTCCGCTTTTGGCGGTATCAACCATGGTGATCACCATGATGCATACTTGCTGAATGCATTTGCTCAGTGGGACAATCTACACTTGTTGGCGATCTATCGTGATTACGATGTCGGTTTTGACAACCCTTACAACCGTGCGTTTTCAAATGACAGTCGCTACGAGCAGACTTTGTTGACTGCTCCATACAGACTTGAAGATGATCTCTATAGTTGGCTCGCTTTGAACGATCCAACTCCAAAGGCTGAAAAAGGTATTTTCCTTGAGGCTCGATACCGCATTACCCGTCAGTTAATTCTGAATGGAATTCAGTTTGATCAGTGGCAGAGAAAAGCTGATGGAACTGATATGCGTCGATACACAATCAAGGCTGAGTATCAGCCAAAGTTCAATATCAGGTTGAGAACAAGGCATCGGTATAGTAGTCGTTCAATGATGACTGCAACTGATGTACGATGGTTCAGCAGTTGGGAATCACGCTGGGAATTGATTACTCTGCTGTCCAATTACAATCGCCTGAAATTTATGTATTCCACAAGTAATGTGATGTTCCCGCCACGTCCAAGGCTGAGCTACACTCCGTATCCAGGAAATCCTGATGTATGGGGCGATAGTTCTTCTGCTGTTGGAACAGCCGGTATCCCATCGCACGCTTTCCAGGTTTTGTATGAACATAACCTGACTGACGGAATTAAATTCATGGCCAGCTCACAGCTCTACAACGGGTTCCTCTGGAACTTTGAAGGTAATGAGTTTGTGATGGTCGATGGCAAAGGATTCCGTAACTGGCTGAAAATTATCAGTCGGGTCAGCCCTAGAATGCTGATGCAGGTCAAGGTCACTCGTGACCATAATATGCCGAGCACTTATATCGACGCCCGTAATTTTGGCGACGAATATGGTGACTCACCTGAAAGCACTTACGCACCTCGTGACTTTACTACGTTCCGGGTGCAAATGGATTACACATTCTGATTGGGAGATGGAGATAATGAACAAAACAAAAACATTTTACACGGGCGGACTTATCGCACTGGCAGCTCTGTTGCTAGTGCCTCAAGTCTCTC